>DAWB01000067.1 GCA_002505805.1 Methanosaeta sp. UBA80
CTCCGCACTCCCTATGTAATAAAGCACGATTGCACCTATAAACCAAAACTCTTGGTTCGAGTAATTTAGCACTCCTTGCAGACCCGCGGCCTGGATGAAAACATCTTTTGACGAGTGGAAGAACAATAACAATACAAGCAAGTACTGCGGATAGATCCTAGTAAAACGGCTGAAATAAAACCTTGTTAGATCAGTTATTCTGCCGTTGTTCGTATATAGCAAATATCCAGATATGAAGAAAAACAAGCAGTTTCCAGTTTCACCGATAGGGACAGAGACCGCCTTTATTATAGCTTGGTAAGAATCAGAAGATATACACCCATTTATATGAGAGAGCATGATATCTACATGAGATAACACGACGAAAATAATCGCTAAGGCGCGTAAGACCTCGAACTCCCATATAATTTTCTTGGGCGTTTCCATGGTGGTGAAGGATGGTCAATCGTTGTGGTATATTTAAATATAGCGGTAATTTTGTATTTATACATTTAATAATTCATTATCATTTTATAAAAATTATTGTTTTCCTTGTGAACTCTGGTGCGCATAATTGTGATCTTAAATTCCATAAGGCAGTGTTGGGATCAATTATGTTGGGATCAATTAATTTCATTGCTTTCTTGGCCATGGTTGAATGCCATTTCAGATCACGATCCAGGCCGCAGCGTTACGACGAAGTCCGCATAAGGCCTTCTCACTGCCGCCAGGTAAAGGAATATCCCCGCCCATGCCCAGGCTGCCAGCGCAAAGGGCAATGTGAACATCAGAAAGAAGGTGAGCAGCAATCCCAATCCGACAAAAAAGAGCAGTATGGCTATGATGACATATTTCAAACGGGTGAGATTGCCTATTTTGTTATACATGAGCATCTGTAGCATCTGATTCAGGCTTATAAGATCCTGCCGCTGAATCTATTGCCAGATAGGACCCAAGCTTGCAGACCACCTTGATGCTGCTCAATGCAGTGCAGCCTAATCTTCCAGCCCAGCGCCGCCGGAGGGATCCTCGGGATCGAAAACCACTAAATATCCCCTGAATCATGAGTTTGAGGATGATCCCGCCAATGGAGAAAGAGACCTTGAACCTAGAGGAGCTGGCCGGCCTTTATCATCCCATCAAGCCCCAGATCGAATCCCGTCTGCAAGACTTCTCCCGCATCTGGAAGGAGGCCAGCGAGGAGGAGCTCTTCCGGGAACTGGTCTTCTGCCTGCTCACCCCCCAGTCCAAAGCCAGGACCTGCTGGAGGGCGGTAGAGAGGCTGGAGAGGAAATGCATGATTAGAGAGGCCGGGCCGGAGGAGATCACCCGTGAGCTGGTTGGTGTTCGGTTCAATTTAAGAAAGGGTGAGTACATCTGCCTGGCCCGGAGCAGATTTTCTTCCTGCTCTCTGCGAGATACCCTGGCCGGTTTCTCTGATGCCTCTGCGGCAAGAGAGTGGCTGGTGGCCAATATCAAGGGACTGGGATATAAAGAGGCCAGCCACTTCCTGAGAAACATCGGCCTGGGGGGAGATCTGGCTATACTGGACCGGCATATTCTGAAGAACCTGGCCCTGCTGGGGGTGATTGATGAAGTCCCCGCTTCGCCCAGCAAGAAGATGTACCTGGAGATCGAGAGCAAGATGATCGATTTCTCCCGAAAAGCAGAGATCCCCATGTCCCATCTGGACCTTCTGCTCTGGTACAAGGAGGCGGGGGAGGTTTTCAAATAGCAGTTTAGCAGTTTAATAGAGGTTTAAATATGGGTAAGATAATATAAAGATAGGAAGTGTTCCTTCTTCATCTTATTCTTGCTCATTGCCTCTATCTTTCTTCCTAAACCACATCCTCATCTGATAGGTCCCCTCCTCACTTCTCTTTTCCGTGTCGAATCCCATCTTCTCAAAGAGCCCCACCATGGATCTGTTCGCCACCAGAACCTCTCCCGTAAACCCGAGCAGGCCCTGACGCCTGGCCAGGAGAATCAGATAAGAGAGGAGTTCACGGCCCACGCCCTGCCCCTGGAAGCTATCTTTTACCACCAGGGCTACCTCGGCCAGGTGCATATCGGAATTCAGTTCATACTGACCAAGGCCGATTATGATCTCCTTCTCTTTTTCCTCCACTGTGGCCAGAATCTCCATCTTCCGGCTGTAGTCAACGACCACGAACTCCTGCAGCCTCTTATGGGGCATGTCCTTCCTGGCGGAGAAAAATCGCTTGTATAGGCTCTCCTCAGAGAGGCTGTAGAAGAAGTCCTTGAGAAGCTGCTCATCTGTGATCTTGGCCGGCCTCAGCCTTATGTTTAGCCCCTTCCTGGTGGTTCGGTAGATCTCCAGCTCCTCGGGATAGATTCCTTTCTCTCCCGGGATGAAGAGCTGATCCTTGTAGATGATAGCCCTCTTCCTTGCTGACTCCATAAGCCAGGGGCGGAATTTGGGGTGAGCTATGGATATGAGGTCCATAGCCCTCTCTCTTATGTTTTTCCCATGCAGATAGGCTATGCCGTATTCAGTCACTACATAGCGCACATCGCCCCTGTTCAGGGTCACTCCCGCCCCCTCCTGCAGGGTGGGAACGATGCGGGATACGCTATCGTTGAGGGCGGTGGAGGGCAGGGCCAGGATGGTCTTTCCTCCTGGAGCCAGGACCGCTCCCCGCATGAAATCGGCCTGGCCGCCTATGCCGCTGTAGAATGTCCCACCCAGGGATTCCGCCGTAGCCTGGCCGGTCAGGTCCAGCTCCATGGCGCTGTTGATGGCGGTCATCAGCCGGTGCCGGGAGATGATGAGGGGATTGTTGGTGTAATCTATTCTCTTAAATTCCACAGTGGGATTCTCATCCAGGAAGTCGTAGCTCTCCCTGTCCGCCATGCAGAAGGAGGCTACGGTCTTGCCCGGATTGTGGATCTTCCTGTTGTTGGTCACCACTCCCTTTTCCATGAGACTGATTATGCCGTGGCTGAGAAGCTCAGTATGAACCCCCAGATCCTTCTTTCCCCCAAGATTGGGCACCACTGCATCAGGTATCAATCCGTAGCCCACCTGTATGGTCGAGCCGTCCTCGATCAGGCTGGCCACATATTTACCGATCTTCTGGACGATATCTGTGGGGGCCTTAAGAGAGTATTCCAGGAGGGGCTCGTCATGAGCAATTAAGAAGTCGATATCCTTGATGTTGACAAATCCATCGCCGTGAATGCGGGGCATATTGCTGTTGACCTGGGCCACCACCAGGCCGGCCTTTTCCACGGCGCTCTTGACCACGTCAACGCTGATGCCCAGGCTGAGGTAGCCGTGCTTGTCGGGAAGGGAGGTCTGAACCAGGGCTATGTCTACAGGGACCAGTTCGGAGCGGAAGAGGTCTGGCACGGCGGAGAGGAATATGGGGGTATAGTCGGCGGCTCCCCGGTTGACCGAGTTTCTGGTGCTCTCCCCCACGAAGAAGGAGTCCAGCCGGAAGTTCTCCTGCAGCTTTTCGTCGGCATAGGGGGCCACCCCCAGGGTCCAGATGTGGATCAGTTCGGCATCGAAGAATGCTTTGGGATGGTTTTTAACATAGTTGACCAGGGCAGCCAGCAGATACTGGGGCTCGCCGCAGCCGGTGCCGATGAATATCCTGTCTCCGGCATGAATATGAGAGAATATCTCTTCCTCCGGGGCGAACTTCTCCGGATAGCTCTTCCTAAACTCCTCTAAAAATCTCCTGTCCTTCATCCCCGATAACCTTCTTCTTTCCTCTTCTCCGTCTTAAATTCCAAATCCATTTGAGACTATTACATAATCATCCTGACGCTCTGAAAGAGATTTATAGCGCCATGATAAGCAGAGGCTTGAAGCTTTGAACTGAAAATCCAAACATGGCCGATGAAAATGCATGACTGACATTTTGATTTACGGGGCGGGTGCCATAGGCTCATTCCTGGGATATCTCCTCTCCCAGTCTGCCTGGAAAGATGGCACGGACAGAGAAGTAGTAGAGAATGTGGCTCTTCTAGGCAGAGCGGGGCACATCAGTGCCATCAAGAAGCAGGGCCTGCATGTGGACCTGGGAGAGAAGAGAGAGGTCTTTTTTTTCAGGCACTGCTTCTCCAGTCTGGATGAACTCAAGGCATCGGACTATCATCCCCGCCTGGTGATCATATGCGTCAAGAGCTATTCCCTCCCCTACCTTTCTCGGGAGCTAAAGGAGTCCGGGCTTCTGGAAGAGCGCTTCAAGGAGTCTCAATTCATCCTGCTCATGAACGGCATGGGAAACCGAGAACTCTTCTTGAACAGCGGCCTGGACCCGGCCCGCCTGCAGGAGGGCATCACCTCCTTGGGGGTACTGCTGGCAGGAGAGGGCAAGGTGGAGCTGAAGGGCAGGGGAAAGACTGTTTTGCAAAATCAAATTGGACGGGAGGACAGGCAATTTCTGGAAAAGAGGTTCTCGGAGATGGGATTTGAGATTGAATTCTCCAAGGATTTTTGCAGGCAGCAATTCCTCAAGCTCCTGGCAAATGCGGCTATTAATCCCATCACTGCACTCACCCGCAGACAGAACGGCGTCGTCCTCTCCCCCGCCCTGAAGAGCACAGTGGAGAGGGTGGTGGCAGAGACGGTGGCGGTAGCTAAGGCAGAAGGGCTAGCGATCTCGGAGGAAGAGGCGCTGGGGCTTGTTTTATCCGTGGCGGAGAAGACGGCTGCGAATACATCGAGCATGCTCCAGGATGTGCTGAGGGGGAAGGAGACGGAGATAGAGGCTATAAACGGATATTTAGTCCGAGAGGCAAAGAAGCACCGAATAGCAGTGCCGGTAAATGAGGCGCTGTATGGGATGGTAAGCTCTATTTCTATAGGCTCGAGTTGATGATTGAGCCGGATTGATATGGTACCCCGGTGGTTTGTTGCTCCAAATAAAGGGCTGGATTGATTGAGAACACTCCACGGCAGAGGATTTCGTGGGAAAGATTTAAATACGATACTTTACTAACTACAAGTTAGTATCATGAAGTTTGTTAGAGACTGGTCGAGGAGAAATTCGATGTCGGTAGCTGGAAGCATTAGATAGACTATGCGAAAGTACAGCCGATGAAGCTCGTGGAGATATGCAGAAGAGCAGACTGATCTCGATTCACAAAATTAGGATATTGGAGGAGTTAAATGTCAGCAGATATCACGCTTAAAGTCATTGAAGCCCGCCCCACCGATGTGGGACGGGGCATAGCCCGCATAGATCCTGCCGTTTTCAGCGAGATGGGCTGGCAGGCAGGAGATGCGGTAAGCATACAAGGCAAGAAGAAGACAGCAGCATTGCTCTGGCCCGGTTATCCGGAAGACACTAAAACCGGTGTGGTCCGCCTGGACGGCAACACCCGTCGCAATGCCGGGGTGAGCATAGACGATAAGGTGCCGGTCAAACTGATCCAGGCTGCTCCGGCAGAGTCGGTGGTCTTTGCCCCCACTGTCCCCCTGCGCATAACCGGAGCGGAGGCATACCTGCAGAGGTACATGGAAGGCCGGGTCATCACCAAGGGAGACATCATAGAGATCTCGGTCATGGGCAGAAAGATAGAGTTGATGGCCACCCGGGTCTCGCCTTCTCGTGAGGCGGCAGTGATCGGTGACAAGACCAGAATTGAGATGTCGGATAAGCCGGCTAAGGAAGAGAAAGCCGGGCCCCGCGTCACCTACGAAGATATCGGTGGCCTATCCGCTGAGATCAAGAAAGTTCGAGAGATGATTGAGTTGCCCATGAAGCACCCCGAGCTCTTCGAGAGGCTGGGGGTAGAAGCACCCAAGGGAGTTCTGCTCTACGGCCCACCGGGCACGGGCAAGACCCTCCTGGCCAAGGCTCTGGCCTCGGAGACCAACGCCCACTTCGAGACCCTCTCCGGCCCGGAGATCATGTCCAAATACTACGGCGAGTCGGAGGAGAAGCTGCGGAGCCTATTCAAGACCGCCGAGGAGCAGGCCCCCTCCATCATCCTCATAGACGAGATAGACTCCATCGC
>DAWB01000159.1:0-13831 GCA_002505805.1 Methanosaeta sp. UBA80
TAAAATATCATTTTACAATCTGTAATTGAGCAAAATTTCGAAATAACTCGAAATCGGTTGCCGGTGGGCACTTGCTGTTAATGTAAAACTTGGCAGAAAAGACCAGAAGATTAGTACGATACATATTGGTTCTTAACCGATGACGCATGAATTGAGATCTGGACTTATTCCAAATTATCCTTATCGCCTCGCTAACTTTAATAAGCTCTTATGAAATCCATGGATTGTGGCACAACTGGACCTCGGCATTGTGCAGGTAGATGTGAGTATTGCGCAATTGATTGTATCTATAATTATTGCTAGTCTAGCAATTATCAGCTTTATAATATCTCTGCGATATAGGCAATCCAAATTTAGGTTAATTGTTGATCCTGATCATGGGTATGTCAGCATAAATGGAGTGATAACTTCAACATTGCATGTTAAAGGTAATTACAGAAATAAGGTCATCCTTAGTGTTCCAAAAGAGCCTCATGGTGTGCACGTAGCATTTTCTCCTGAGGAGGTCGAACCAAAAGGGATCTTTAATTTTTTCAATAGAGTAGGGGTTTCGGTAATTTCGATATCCGTAAGTCTTGATGCTAAAGATGGGCGCTATCCGATTGTAGTTGTGGGCACTGAAAAGGTTGGATCGGGCTCTGGTGCTTCTAGCTCTGACGGAAGATGGAAAAATAGCTGTACTTATCACCTATATTGTGGTAATGTAAGATGATGCTGTGTTTTGGGGTATGGGAAGTGATATATACATCGAGAATTAGTCAAAGGTTGAATTTCATGGAGTCATCAAAATTCGGCAATTTGGCATCGGATACGGGTAGGAATGGGTTCAACTCTCTTTCGGCCAAAGCGTGGATTACGAAAGCAAGAGCAGCAAATCGCAATAAAGACTATGAAGATGCAATTAAATACTTTAATAAGTATCGAGCTGTCGACCCGTCGAACAGCGAAGTGATAATTGAACTTGGAGGAGCGTTATATAATATTGAACGATATGATGATGCGATCGCATGTTATGACAATCTGATAAATAATTTGGAAATCGAGAGCAAAAAAAGCAGAAGTGATCAGATATTAATAGCGAATGCCCTAAAAGGAAAAGGTAATGCTCTTGTGGCGAAAGGTAATTACGAAGAAGCGCTTAGGTTATATAACAAGGTCATTGCAGACGCAAAGAATACAAAGATATCTAATGATGCGCTTTATAACAAAGCTATCGTTTATTATAAAACGCAGAACTATGAGAAAGCTGATGAATTATTTAATGAAGTTACTAATAAAAATTTAAATGATGAGTTAGCTTGGAGAGGCAAAGCTGCAGCACTTGAGAAATTGGGGAAAAGGGATGAAGCATTCAAAGCACTCATTAAAAGCATGAAGTCAGCCGGCATTAAATTGAGAAAGCTGGGCATAAGATAAATACGGCCCCTCGCTGTTTTGTATGGGCAGGCTCGGATTCTGAGGCCTGATTAGAATTATCGACAAAACGCAGTCAATGAAAGAATCAATATCAAGTGCCTCTTATTCCGGACTCACTGCTAAGCTTTGTACGAGGAATTGCGAATCGATATCCTTAGGTTATCTACAGAAAATAGCGAAGAGCCATAAGTACTTTGAATTGAGTTTTTGGCTAACCAGATTAGAATTATCTCCAATCACTCTATAGTTCTTCCCAGCAAAAATACCTGGCCTAGCCCAACATTTATTAATGCCTGACAGCGCTAATTGCCTCTAGGCTATTTGGGAATGGGGTATTTCAGTTGATAGTGATAGAGCCCAAAGCCTGCGATAAGAATCTCAATAAGGAAAAAACGAGAATGGAGGCCGAAGAATTGAGTTCGAAGCTAATTCTCTGGTTAAGCCTGGCGGCTCTGGCCCTTTGCGTCGCCGCCTCAGCCCAGGAGAGCACCCTGCGGGTTACTGGCGTCGGAAGCGTTCAGGTTCCCGCCGATACCGCTATCATCGCATTTTATGTTCAGAACAGCAGCGCCAACATGACCTCCGCCCAGGAGGCCGCCTCTCTTATGCTCAATCAGACCGAGGAGGCCCTCTTGTCCGCCGGGGTCAGCCAGGATGAGATCGGAGCGCATCGGTCCAAGGGACGCATCACCACTCATAAGGTGATCTGCAATACCATCAACAACAGCACCGACTGCCGGGATGTGACGGTCAATGCCGCCACCATGAGGATGATGGTCCGACTGGATAGCAGCGACGTCAATGAGACAAAACGGATCATAGAGGCGGCTGAGGCAGCCGGGGCAGAGGCCGCTCTATGGGGCTATGAGCTGAGCGATCCGGCAAATGCCATGGACCAGGCCAGAAAGAAAGCCCTGGAGAATGCCAGGGCCAAGGCGGCGTACTATGCTTCCAGCTATGATCTCACTCTAGGTGAGTCGATGCAGATAGAGGAGCCGGCTTATCCCGATATCGAGATGGGTCCGAGCTACGGCTGGGAGAGGCCCTGGAGGATGGGACGGATGCATTGGATGCACTGGATGGATCCCTTCTCCGAGATGGATCGTTTCTGGAGAGATGAATTCATTCCGGAGGGAATGGCTGA
This sequence comes from Methanosaeta sp. UBA80, assembly GCA_002505805.1. Classification (GTDB taxonomy): domain Archaea; phylum Halobacteriota; class Methanosarcinia; order Methanotrichales; family Methanotrichaceae; genus Methanothrix. The sequence continues at coordinate 2,561 of DAWB01000159.1, forward strand.
GGTCACCGCCTACGTCCGGGCCACATACCAGGTCAAGAGCTGACCGCCGCAGAGCTGCAGAAGATCCGCCCTATTTTTTTATATAGAATGAGAGGCAATTATAATCCAAAGATATCATTATCGGTGATACAACATCATACAGCCATGCATCGTATTCCAGAGGAGGGATTGAATTGAAAAGACCAGTAATTTGTGCGTTAATGGTAATATCGGCATTTCTTCTAGGCAATACCGGGCAGGCCGTTGAGGCCAGCCTGCTGCGAGCAGACAGCCCCTGCGGCTGGACGGAGCGTCTGGAGACCTGCCAGGGATCGACTTTCTTTCTGGTAGTGCTTCCGGCAGATGAAGGCCAGGCCAGGCTCAACCATCTCTATCCCAATGGAACCATCCAGAAATATAGCTACTTCTTCCTGGGATATGATCGTCTGCCCATGTATGCCGATGAGCCGGGAAGGCATGTCTTCTCATATGTCCTGGCCGGCAAGGAGAGCAACTCGGTGACCGTGGACGTAAACGCCTGCGGGCTGGCATCATATGCTCCGCCCCGTGCTTCTCTGCCCTGCCCTGCACCCTGCCCCGCCCCCTGTCCGGAGCCCGAGCCGGTGCTGGTTAAGGAGCCGGTCAAAGCTCCGGCTCGCTTCCAGCCGGTCTCACTATCCGGCCGGGAGTGCGAGGAGCCGCTGATGCTGGAGTACTATCCCATCGGCTCGCACCTCATGAATTACCAGAAGGGTATAGCCTTTCCAAAATACTCTTCTCAATACCATTTTGGCCGGGACTTCTCATTGGGGACTATTGACGGAAACTATCCTGGAACGCCTTTCATCCTCCAGTATCTCTCCGATCCCTGATAGAAATAAGGTGAAAAGCGCCTCGAATCGTGATCTTCGTAATCTTTCGAGGCGCTGGATACATTTTTAAAATGATCTCTTCTATGCTCCCAGGCCCAGCCCGGCTCGAAGCAGTACATCGGTGATCAGGGCGGCGAATAGAACTGCCCGGTAGTTGGCGGACTGGTAGAAGAGCCTCTCCCCCCGCTCTGCAGTGGGGTGGCGAACGAAGTGCAGGTTCTGCCAGAGCAGCCATCCACCCGCCAGCGCTGCCGCCGCCAGGTAGAGCCATCCCAGATTTGCCGCCAGCCCCAGGGCCAGGGATAGGCCTACTCCTATGATCCAGAAGCCGGCCACCATCCTGGCCGTGGCCGCAATTCCATAGGTGGCGGGCGTCGTGGGTATACCCTTCTCTCTATCCCCGGCTACATCCCGGCTGGCATCGCAGTTGGTAAAACCCCAATCGGTGATGGCGATCATGGCCGCAAGCATGAGGCCGGCCGGATGCAGCCCCGGACCGGCCTTCAGAATTCCCGCAGGCTCGAAGGCCAGCCAAACCCCCAGGGGCACCAGCCCGAAGGAGAGCCCCACAAATATCCAGGAGAAGGGGGTATTCCGCTTGGCCCAGCTGGAGTATATGGAGATGATGATGGTCGCTGCCACCAGTACGGCAAAGCTCTCCGGATTGAGATAGAGGGCCACTGCTGATGCCACCAGGAAAAGAAAGAGCGACCAGAGCTGCGCCTCCCTCCGGCATAACTGGGCCGAGGGCAGGGGCCGATCGGGCATGGCGATGCTGTCCACATCTATGTCGCAGCAATCATTGTAGACATAGGAGCTGGTTATGGCGCAGTAGGCTCCGATGGATGCCAGGATAAAGGGAAAGAGCGGCGGCAGGGCTCCCTCAACGGCGTAGACGGCAAGAAGCGCCGCTGCTGCGGGCATGGCCAGGTCCATGGGAGCTAAAGGCGGGCGCAACAGCTCTATATGCGCCCTGAATCTGGAGAGGTAAGGATGCATGGGCTTTGTCTCTCCACTCAAGTGCCTTCAAATGAGCCCTTTAAACAGCTCCAGATGATCATCCGGCCTGGTCAGATACTCCAGAGCACCCGCCTCTCTGAGGAGGGGGTACATCTCCTGGCTCTTCTTTAATCCGAGCCTGGCCAGGCTTGCCCTGTCGGGAGCTTCGATGCGCCGCAGCTCTGACGCCTCGCTGCACCTCTGGTTCTTGATCCAGCCTTCCCTGGTGAAAAAGTAAGCTCCGCCTCCTTTGGCCCGGTAGGGCTCATAGAGGGAGGAGAAATCTCTGGCCACAAAGTTGGCCATCTTGAGGGTCTTGTTGGATCGATTTATGGTCACATGGCCGTAACCTGGGGGCACCAGGACCTTGTCTCCCGCCGAGGCATGGACTACAGCCACATCGCTGTGATCCTCGCTCTGCAGAAGATATAGAGCCTCGCCCTCCAGCACCTCATACAGCTCGGGATAGGTTACTGCTCCACCGGGAACCAAAGGATGGTAGTGTCCGGCGGTCTTGATGTATTCTTTCCCAAGCATTGCGGGAGGAATAATGGTGATATCATAGCGCAGTCCCTGGGCTAAAAGCTTCTCCTTATCCGCCCGACTGAGGTAGAGATCGCGAAACATGAAATAGAGATCGAAGTCCTCCGCTCCCGCCAGCCAGGGCTGATCGAAGATCACATCAGTCATGTCAAAGAGATGGCGAATATCCGGGTCCTGCAATCTGCTGCCGAATTGTAATTGCATCTTCTGCCCACCGATCCTTTAGGTGTCCTTCCTGGATTATATAGGATCTCATCCAGATTTTTCTCTTTCTATGCTCGGGTTCCTGGATAGTCTCCAGCAGAGCTAGGCATAGAGGCTTATCTTCAGCTGCATCTCTCGGAAAGATTATATGGCCTTCAGCAGGCCAGAGGGCTATTGATGGTGAAATACTCCGTGAGCACCTTTCTGTAGTCTACGATCACATCAACCCTCCAGGTTCCCGGCAGGCGGGCCACATCAGTGCCTCTGATGGGAAGGCAGCTCCAGACCGGCGCAGCCCACATCCCCGTGAATCCATCGATGGGGGGAATGGTGCTGAAGGAACGGGCATAGGTCCTGCCCTCCGGCCAGTACCATCTCCACTCCACGCTGTGAACTCGGGCGTCCCTCCAGATGAGAAGCCAAGAGGCTACCTGCTCGTCATCAGTAGTGAAGGTATAGGTCCTGTAAAGCGGCATTCCATTCGGGCTGATCTCTCTGGCTATGGTATGCTCGGAGAGAGGAAAGAAGGTGGGATGGGACGCTCCCCCCAATCCGCTCATGAGCAAGACGGTTAAGGCCAATAAAGTTAGAATTCTTTTCATCATTGCTGCTCACCATTACTCCGTAAGTTTATTGCAACCCCAATAGTATAATAATTATCTGCTGCATAAAAAGATGACGATTGAGGGCAGGATTAACCGCCTCATCCATTCGGCTCTTCTCTATATGATCGTGGCTTTTATCCCCCTCCTTCTGGCAATTTCTGCTGGGAGATCAATGGCTTCTGGGGCAGAATCTATGACAATTCCATCGCTGCTGGCAACTATTTTCCGGCAGCACTTGAGCTGTCGGTCCACATCCCTCTGGCAGAGGGCATCGCCCTCCAGACCCATCTGCGCCATCAGGCCTCTTATCTCTGCCGCCAGCTCACCGCTGCGGCTGATCTGGCAGTCCAGGAGAAAGACGGTTCTGACGGGCCCGGCCTCGGCCAGGAGGCCAAGTATCTCCTGAATGGCGCGGCAGGCACTCTTGCTGGCCCGATATCTGCCAAAGAAGCCCCTGGTGTCACGAAGAAAGCCATCGTCGCAGAGGTAGACGGCAAAGCCCTCCAGAAGGCTCTCTGTGGTGATTATGCAGTTGTATCCATCCAGGAAGATCTCTCTGCCCCGAATTTCATGCAGACTCAGGGCCCGCCCCATTCTGGACAGAGCAATCCCGGCGGGCACTATCACCCTTTGGAGAACCATCCTCTGATCCCCGGCAAGGCGGTGGTGATCGCAGACGAATCGAACCGCAGAGGAGGCAGGATAGCCTCTGTCCATCAGAAACCTGGCCTCCCGGGCAGCTTGTTTCAAGGTTGGATCAGGGTTTGCTTCCAGGTCTATTCTCTTGCCTCCTGATAGAGGTCTCTTCCCTTGCTATCTATGGCCACAATGAGAGGACCGAAATCTTTGGCTCGGAAGGTCCAGAGGGACTCGGCCATGCCCAGCTCGGAAAGGTGAACTGTCAGCACCTCAAGTTTGCGGGCGGCAGCAGCGCCGCAGCCACCGGGATAAGCCAGATATACCGCTCTATCCCGGAAGGGCTCCGGGGGGAGGCCCCCCTTGCCTATGATGGCCCGCAGTCCCTTCTCCAGCATCTCCTCGGTATACCGGGCCATGCGGCCGCTGGTGGTGGGTCCGGCAGATAGGACCCGGCCCTCCTGGATGAGGGGGCCGCAGTGGTAGAGGGCTGCCCCTTCCAGAGATACCGGGCTGCCAGCTTTGCGAATCATCGCATGGGCTTTGTCCCTGGCGGAGTAGATGATGCCGCTTAAAAAGACCACATCTCCTGCCTCTAGCATCCTTATGTCCTCCCCGGAGAGCGGTGTGCTCAGATGATGCTCGCTCACAGTATCACCTCTTTCGCCTTGCGGTTAGCCCAGCACTGGAAGTTGATGGCAACGGGAAGGGAGGCGGTATGGCAGTAGGCCCTCTCTATCCGCAGGCCGAGGGCGGTGGTATCGCCTCCCAGGCCCATGGGACCTATGCCAAGCCGGTTGATCCTATCCAGTAGGGCCTGCTCTTCTTCATCCTCCTGCTTGCCGTCCATATCCAAGAGAGCATGCTTGGCCAGCCGGGCGGAGAGATCGAAGCTGCCACCCAGGCCGATTCCCAAAAATAGAGGGGGGCAGGCATTGGCCGCCCTTTCCCTCACGCTTTCAATTATGAAATCAAAGGGATCGTCGGCAGGATTGAGCATTGCTATAAGGCTCATGTTCTCCGAGCCTGCCCCCTTGGGAAAGGCGGTGATGCTCAGGCTTCTTCCGGCCACATAATCCATGATGATATCCGGCATCCTCAGGCCGGTGTTGTCCTGGCTATTACAGCGGCTCTGGGGATGGACGGCATTGGGCCGCAGAGGAACCAGCTTGGTTGCCATCCTCACCCCATCCGCTATGGCCTCATGCAAGTCGAAGTCCAGCTTTAGCTCCCGTCCCATCCGCACCTGAAATATGGGCAGGCCCGTGTCCTGGCAGAGGGGCAGGCGATCCTGGCCGGCAATGGCCACATTCTCCAGCATGAACTGCAGGTGCTGCCTGGCCAGGGGCAGTCTCTCCCGCGCCGCAGCATCCCTTATCCTCTGGAGAACCCACTCCGGCAGGCCGGTCTCCGCTTTCTGCAAGGCCCGGACCGTTGCCTCTACAACTTGCTCTCTCAATCCTGCCTCCCCCTCTTGCCCGGCTCGATCTTGATGGGGCGGGATTGCTCTGGAAGGACCAGGTTTGTGAGCCGGCCTAAAGCCCTCTCCATGGCATCCTTGTGCAGGTCTCCCGAGGTGTGGATTCCCCCCGGAGTTCCCCGCACCGCCCGGCAGGGATACTGCTGACAGAACAGGCCGGTCATGGATGCTGCTTCATCCACCTTCTTTCCCACTATCCCTGCTGCGGCGTGCCAGGTGGCTCCGCAGGGCGAGCCGCGCAGAACATTGACTTGGCTGATGCGGCCGTCTTTTGTCTCCACCTCCAGCTCCGGGCGGCCCAGCTTCCGGGCAAACTCGTCTATGGCCGGGACGCCGCACTCCTCCAGGGTGCAGCAGATCTCGTCTACCTCTATGTGTATGCCCGTCTTTTCCGCAATCCTCTCCAGCTCTCCTATGGAGCCGGCCCGGCCTATGCCTCCCGGAATTATAGCCGCCTTGACCCCCGCATCACCGGCCATGCGTACGATCTCCGGGGTGAGGTCAGGATGGAAGGTATAGAGGATGAGCAGATCGGCCTGGAATATCCTGGGGTCCAGGTTAAGCTCTTTTACAAACTCCTCCGGGTCCTCGATAAAGCCCGGCAGCACCTGGGGGACCTCTACCGAGACCACCTCAAAGTCGGTATGCTCGGCAATGGTCTCCAGCAGGCGCTCGCCGTACTTGCCTCGTCTTATTACGCCAACCAGCATGAGCCAAAGGATGAATGGGGATGTTAATAGAGGTTTGCCGGGATGCTGGGCCACGGTGCTTTAGGCCCGCATGATCTTATATCAGAGCAGATCTAAGGGCCCAAGAACCATGAGCCAATCAAGAATCCCCTGTGCCCCAGACCGTCGCATTCCGGCTTTTCTCATCGCCGGCACCCACAGCGGCGTGGGCAAGACCACGGTCACATTGGGCATTATGGCCGCCCTGCGCGCCCGGGGCCTGGTGGTGCAGCCCTTCAAGGTCGGGCCGGATTTCATAGATCCCACTCATCACACTGCCGTATGTGGGCGGCCCTCACGTAGCCTCGATCCCTTCATGATGGGCGTGGAAGGGGTGCGCCGCTCCTTCGCCGGAGCCCTCCAGGGTGCAGACGTGGCCGTGGTGGAGGGGGTCATGGGGCTATTTGACGGCATGGACGGGGGGGATACAAGCAGCACCGCCCAGGTGGCCAGGATCCTTGAACTGCCCGTCCTGCTGGTTATCAATGTGCATGGCATGTCCCGCAGCGCAGCGGCCATGGAGAAGGGATTTGTCGAGTTCGATCCCGAACTGAGAATGGCCGGTACCATCCTCAACCGGGTGGGAAGCGAGAGGCACCTTTATATGCTCAAGAGCTGCCTCGAAAAGCCGGTCTACGCCGCCCTGCCTCGCGATAAGGAGCGGGAGATGAAGAGCCGCCACCTGGGTCTGGTGATGGGCTTTGAGGAAAAGCATGACCTTGCTGCTTTGGCTGCCTGGGTGGAGGGCCACGCCGAGATTGATCGGATGCTCAAGCTCAGCGCGCCCATCCCCGCCCTCCAGGGGAAGGAGTCCTCCAGGAAGAAGGCCGTGCGCTTGGGCGTGGCTATGGATGAGGCCTTCTGCTTTTACTATTATGATAATCTGCTGGAGTTGGAGCGTTGCGGAGCAGAGCTGGTCTATTTCAGTCCCATAAGAGACAGCCTGCCGGATGTGGATGGCCTTTACCTCGGTGGAGGATATCCCGAGCTACATGCCCCTGCCCTGGAGAAAGGATCTGCCAAAAGGCAGATCAAGGAAGCCTCCGAGAATGGCATGCCCATATATGGCGAGTGCGGCGGGCTGATGTACCTGGGAGAGGAGCTGGTGATGGAGACGGCCAGATATAAGATGGCCGGAGGGCTGCCCGGATCGACCATCATGACCGGGAAGCTGGTGGCTCTGGGCTACGCCAGGGCGGAGGCTGTGGAACATAATCCTCTGGCCGGTGTGGGACGGAGCATCCTGGGGCACGAGTTTCATTATTCACGTTTCGAGTGCGATAGGGATGCTCGATTTGCCTACCGCATGAGCCGGGGGGGAGGGATTTACGAGGGCCGGGACGGTCTGGTGGAGCATAACACCCTGGGAGCTTATCTGCATGCTCACTTTTTCTCCCTCTCCTCGGAGCATCTTATAGAGCAGTGCCAGATATATAAAAGGACATAAATCAGTGGTGATAAATGCCGCTCGCGGCAATTGATATGGCTTTAGAGCTGGCCTCCTGCAACTCTCTCGCGATTTAGCGTCGTACAGCGTCATATGGGCTATTTTGAACTCTGGAATAATCTTATAGAAGATTTCTATAAAAATGCAAATCAATCAGTCCCCTATAGCTGAGCATCGGTTGCTTATTATCCATTGAAATGCTCTGATATTTGCCAAATAATACCCTGATGATCAGATATATAGAACCATTATGGAGAAAAGTTTAAATGCAGATCCGGGATTGGATAGAACCAATTAAAAGGAGTGTTAACTATGAGCAAAGTAACCAGTGGAATTGTGCTCTTCTCCCTCCTGATGGCTCTCTCTCTGGGAGTTGCCTTCGGTGAAGATGAGGCTGCAGAGGAAACCGTAGTTGAGATTAACGACACCAATGTCACCAACGCCACCAACGAAACCAACGTCACCAATATGACCGAGGACATGCCAATAGTTGAAGAAACTGAGGTCCCAGAGTAGCTAAATCAAGTTCGTCCGTAGGACTGATGCCATGGCAGGATTCTCCTGCCTTCTCTTTTTCTGAAATACAGAGAAATTTTTAGAAAGGCTTATATTTTTCTAAGCGAGCCATATCTTGAGGTAAACAATATGAGATGCAATATTGCTTTGATACTGCTAACTGCATTAGCTGCCATTCTGGCGGCTCCAGTCCCGGCTCAGGAGGCCGGGAATGCTACCAATATGACCGAATTGTTGAATGCCACCAATTTAACCGCAGCCTTGAATGATACCAATATCAGTGCAGAGGCTCCGGCTGCGGCGGATGTAGTCGAGGCTGCCGTCGAGTCTATCGCTCCGGCAGCAGAAGAAGCTGTTTCTGCGGGAAAAGAGGTCTCTGCTGAGGCTGCTTCCGCTCTGGATGCCGTTGAGGCTGCGCCAGAGGCTATCGCCTCCCGCTTCAAGCAGCTCTCGGTCTATGCCGGTGAGTCCACCAATCTGGGCAAGGACGCAGCGTCGGGCTACACAGATGTCTCTGCAACGACCGATCGGACAGCAGTGTTCACCCGTGATGCTGGAAGGCTTTCTCCCTCTACCAAGCTTGGCATCAGCAAGGTTGGCACGGGCGATGACAGGTTTGTTGAGGTTACCAGCCAGGCGGTAGGCGAATGGGACCTGGCCAACTGGAGTCTCTCTTCTGGCGGCAGCACCACATTCACCTTCCCCAGTATGATTTTGGAGGAGGGAGCCGCGGTGCGGGTCCATGAGGGCGCTGGCGCATCAAGCGCGACTGATATTTACACCAACAGCAGCGAGCCCCTGTGGGTGGACAGCTTTGTATCCCTGCTGGATGGAGAAGGGGATACCATCTCCACATTCGACATCTCCGCCCAGCCGGTCGAGGTTAAATGGGTCGATCCATTAGCAAGCTTGATCCAGTTCTAAATGCTCAAGGCCGCGATTCTGATCGCGGCATTTTTTTGGCAACTGAGCACTAATCGTTCTCTGATTCGCTCGGATCTGACCACTAGCAGTTTATAATCGTCTTATGGCGATAGGTTTATAATGAAATAAGACATTTAGAAGATTTATCATGGTCGAAAAAACCATCTCAGATTTGCGCATTAAGATCTTTAGCGCTTTATCAGATCCAACTCGACTTGAGCTGCTGGAATATCTGTCAGGAGGCGAGCGATGTGTCTGCGAGATCCTCCCTGCATTCCAGAGATCTCAATCTACCGTATCAAAACATCTGAACATACTCTACGAAGCAGGTATCCTGGATCGCAAGATCGATGGAAAGAGAACTGTCTACCTCATAAAAGATCCCCAGGTATTCGATTTAATTCGCCATGTGGATAGCATGGCCTTAAAGCAGATATCGCATCTGGCCGAGGCGGGAAGGATTCTAGAGAAATCATTAAGCAACGGGAGATGATACTCACGGTTACTTTCACCATCATGGCTGCCCTACAAGCAGGCATATCAACATTAATGGAATACCTGTCGGCCCATGTCCTGACCTGCCTGGTGCCGGCATTCTTTATTGCCGGAGCCATTGCCGCTCTGCTGAACAAGGATATCGTCCTCAAATACTTCGGAGCAGATGCTCCCAAGTGGCTCTGCTATAGCGTGGCTGCCACATCAGGAACCATTCTGGCCGTATGCAGCTGCACCATCCTGCCCATGTTTGCAGGAATCGAGAAACGGGGCGCAGGCATAGGCCCAGCTACTGCCTTTCTCTTCTCCGGTCCGGCCATCAATCTCATGGCCATCATCCTTACTGCGCGTGTTTTGGGCCTGGACCTGGGTCTGGCTAGGGCGGTGGCTGCAGTGGCCATGGCCGTGATCATAGGTCTGACCATGGCAACGATATTTAAAAAGTCAGACCAAAAGTGCAAAGCCAGCCCAGCTTCTTCTGCGCTTCAAGAAGAGCCGGACAGAACTGAAGAGAGCCGCCCCAAATACACCACAGGCATATTCATGGCCGTACTGGTTGCCGTATTGCTGGTGGCCACATCCAGCGCCATCGATCTATTGCCTAAAGCCATAATTGTGGGTGCACTGGTCATCATAGCCGCCTTCCTGATGAAGACCTATTACCTGCCCGAAGAGCAGGAGGCGTTCCTGGGCGAGACCTGGTGGCTGACTAAGAGGATCTTTCCTTTGCTGGTGGCCGGCACATTCGTTACCGGCATTATCGGCTACTTCTTGCCTGTGGAATGGGTTCGAACCATCTTCGGCACGAGCAGCTTCCTGGCCTGCTTTTTAGCCTCGGTTATAGGATCTTTGCTCTACATGCCCACATTGCTGGAGGTTCCCATAGTCGGCACTCTCTTCGGATACAGCACGGGAGTGACCGCAGCCGGTCCGGCCCTGGCTCTTCTGCTGGCAGGACCGTCCTTGAGCCTTCCCAATATGATAGTCATCTGGAGGGTCATCGGAGCAAAAAAGGCCGGCGTTTACATCAGCCTGGTTGTGATCATATCAACTCTGGTGGGAATGCTCTATGGAGCCATTGTCTCATAATTCAATCGACGGAGTGAGAAGAAATGAAATACTATGTCCTGAAGGCCATGATTGTGCTGGCCTGTATCGCTTTTCTGGCAGGATCTGCCGGAGCCGTGAAAATCTCCCCGGCCCTGCAGATGGATACCTACACCGATGCCGAGAGCGCTGATCAGAGCTTTGGAGAGGATAGCGCAATTTGGGTTGCATCGCAGGGCGGAGTGCCGGCAAAGATCGCATATCTATCCTTTGGGGGAATGACCACGCTGCCTCAGCAGGTCAAATCCGCCAGCCTGAAGATGTACGCCAAAGAAATTGAGCGACCCGGCAGGGTAAGCCTATACCTTTACGACAATGCAGCTATGGATACCATTACCTGGTCGGATCAGCCTAAATATGGTGCAGAAGCTTTAGGAAGCCTGGATATACAGGCNNAGGCTGGCAGACCTGGGATGCTACCGATTTTGTGAAAAAGGCTGCGGAGGAGTGCAGCGAGGGCTGTCCATTCTCTTTGGTGCTGGTAGCTGAGGGCGATGCCTCCATCAGCTTCGCCTCGCTGGAGGGCGTGGCAGAAGAAATAGCAGTTCTGGAGTATGAAGCATCCTGATGATTGATCAAAACAGTTCGGCAAGCATAGCAGAAGATATGCCGGATAAATCACCTCCGGCAGCCTCCTATTTGCAGATATGATACATCCGGCACACCGGTAATTGAAAGTCTAAGGTGAATAAAATGGTTAAAATTGAGGTAATGGGAACAGGCTGCGCCAAGTGCA
>DAWB01000159.1:13836-17614 GCA_002505805.1 Methanosaeta sp. UBA80
GGACAGCATCCAGGAGATCATGGACCGGGGAGTGATGATGACACCCGCCCTTTACATCGACGGCAAGTCGGTGATGGTGGGAAGAACTGCCACTGTTGAAGAGATCAAGAGACTGCTGAAAAAGTAAGGGCGATGGACATGGAAGAGAAGAAATGCATGTGCGGCTCGTCGGATGTGAGGGTCGTCTCCTGTTCTGGAGCCTGCAATGTGGGCCAGACCGCAAATCAGGCTGCGATTGAGCTGACAAGAGAAAATGTGGCTGGATTTTTCTGTCTGGCCGGTGTGGGCGGCCACATCAAGGGTATGGTGAATTCAGCCCGGGAGGCTGGCCTGATGATAGCCATTGACGGCTGCCCGGTTCAGTGTGCGACCAAGACATTGCAGCATGCGGAGATCGAGCCGGCCATACAGATTGTGGTGACGGAGCTTGGAATAGAGAAGTCTCCCGATCTCAACCCTGACCAAAAAATCTGCGCCAAAGTTATTGAGAAGGTAAAGGAAGAGCTTGCTGCCTGAAAATCTGGAGGAAGGGTATGGATATACTGAAAATTAAGGTGATTGTCTTCGTTGGGGCTCTGCTGACTATCATTGCCCTCTCTCCTGGCACCTGCTTTGGAGCTGAATGCTCCTCATTGGGCGGCGCTTGCGATGATGGTGGCTGGGACCCCATGGCCAAGCTGGATGAGATTGGAACCGGAAATTATGATGATCAGCCTCAGGCCAGCCCGAAATGGCCGGAGAAGTCAAGAGAGCTGAGGTGGAATATGTCTTCCACCGATGGCCAGGAAAAAGAGGCCGCAGCATCTGATCCGGAAAAGCCGATAGTTGATACAGGCACCGAGCAAGTCCTCAATCGATTCCCTGAGATAATGGTTGAGATCGATGAGGTCTCAAGTTCGGATGTTCTATTGGATGTGAGCGAAAGCGCCACCGAGCACATCTCCGGGTCCCTGGCCATTTCCTATGAGGATTTCATGGAAGATCAAAAGCCCAAGTCAGTTGAGAAGATTACAGAAATCCTTGGTCAGGCAGGAATCACGGAGAACGACTCACTGGTCCTCTACGGAGAGTGCCTCCCCTGCGGCGGAGGGCCATCCGCCTCAGCCTATGTCTACTGGATTATGAAATCCCTGGGACACGAGAAGGTCAGAGTTCTCAATGGTTATGTGCGGGACTGGAAAGAGAAAGGCCTGCCGGTGTCATCAAGCGCAATAGTTCGTCCGGCTGCCAAATATATACCGCAATTCACAGACAATCTTATTGCAGATTACGAATATGTGATGAGCGGCCAGCCCCAATTGGTTGATGCCAGAACTGTCCAGGAGTTTGGATCAGGATCCATCCCCGGTGCTATCAGCATACCTTATGAGAGCGTCCTTGACGGGGACATGATGAAAAGTCCGAGCGACCTGGAGAAAGCCTTTTCAATTTTAAACAAAGAAAGGCCGGTAGTAGCTTTTACAAACACCGGTTTCAAGGGCTCTGTAGTGCGGCTGGCCCTGGAGATCATGGGCTATGATGCCAGGCTGTATTCCTACAACATCTGGTTGGACAATCTGCTTTCAGAGCAGGAATCCAATGATACCTCAGAGTGATGGTTATGCCTGATTTGAAGTTGCCCTCGAAGAGCAAAGAATGCGACAGAGCACTAATCGTCGCATCTTCCATGGCCTTGATGCTTGCCATTTGCATGCTATTGGTCCTTCCGGCTCTGGCGGGCACAGAAACAGGTGAGTTCTGCCCCACCTGCCCCGATTGGACCTATCTGGATGGCTGGCTGGCCAAAAAGGAAGTATATGAGCAGGAGCAGCAGCAAAAAGCCCAGCCTGAAGAGCAAGAGATGAAATTGGCGGCTCAAAGTGCAGAAGCTTCTCCGGTCACTTCTGAAAGCAATTCAGCTCCAGATGGACTTTTCATAAACAGGACAGGTGCCTTTGCCGAGGCGCTTGCCTCTCCAATGGCGGTGTTGCCCGAGGATGTTGTCCTGGACATCAGCCCCAGCGCAGCCAGATACATTGAGGGTGCGGTCAATATAAATCACGAGAGCTTTTTTGAGAAAGGCGGCAGGCTTAGAACAGTCTCCGAAATGGCCAAACTACTGGGCGAGGCAGGAATTTCCAGAAACGATTCTCTCGTCATTTCAGGTGAATGCCTTCCCTGCGGCGGTGGCCCCTCTCCGGCTATCTTCACTTACTGGCTGCTCAAGTATCTGGGACATGAAAAAGTAAGAGTTCTGGACGGGGGCATCGAAGACTGGACGGCAGCCGGTCTGAACACCAGCAATGAGTCAGCCATCAGGTCGAAGACGGATTATATCCCGGATCTTAAGCCCGATCTTTTCGCCACCTATGACTATGTCCTCAACGGCAGGGCGCAGATCGTGGACGCCCGACCGGCCAGGGACTATGGCATAGGATCCGTTCCCGGAGCCCTGAATATCCCCTATGAGAGCGTGGTGGAAGATGAAAGGATTAAGCCGCAGGAGGATCTGCAGAGGATCTTCGCCGTACTTGACAGAGAACGGCCCGTGGTGGTCTATACCAACGTGGGCGTCGAGGCCTCATTGGTCTGGTTTGCCCTGACCCTCTCCGGCTACGATGCCCGACTTTATACCTGGCGGGATTGGCTGGAAAACCAGCCCAAATTCGGCTACGAGCTGGCAAAAATTGAGGCGAATCCGAATCCAGTCCGGTCCGGGCGGGCTATCAGCATAACCGCATCATTCAGGGAGATGGAGCCGGCCGCCGAGAATCTGTCTTCAAATGATGAGGTCAGGCTCACGGTAAAAGGGTGTGTCACCTGCGGATTTGGCTCACCCCAAAGCTTCGCCAATATAAATCGAAGCAGCGGAATGGTGCAAATCGGATCTTCTGGAAAGACTACCCAATCCGGAGGAGTTGACGTGCAGCAGGCAGATAGCAGCATACTGCGCTGCACCGCTATTATCTATGCTCCGGACGGCTCCGAGGCGGCAAGGAGCAATCTGCTGCATAGCTCAGGGGGCAAATACGTGGGCATATGGAATGCAGATGTAGCTCCTGGGATTTACAAAGTGAGCTTAGTCGCTATAGCATCCTCCAACGCCGAAACCTTTGCAGATGTTCTGGAAATCGAGGTAACAGATTAGAATATTAGAATATTTGGCTTATTGATGGAATTGAGGAGGATTAAAACTGCCCTTGCTATGGGAGGGACAACTGGTAGATCCCTTCATAGCATGTGTATGTAGCCAATATTGGGGACTTTGAGGTGATAAAATGGCATGGTTAGTTGGATACCCCAGAGAGAAGATCAACTGGCATCCCTCCATTGATCCCGAGAAATGCGTGAAATGCGGGATGTGCATGAACTGCGGAAGGAACGTCTACGACTGGACAGATGAAGGCCCGGTGGTGGCCCGGCCCAATCAATGTATTGTTGGCTGCAATACCTGCGCCAATCTGTGCATGGGCAACGCCATATCTTTCCCAGACAAAGAGACTTTAAGAGAGATCTACAAACGGGAAAAGATATGGTCAAAAGTGAAGAAGCAGCTTGCGGAAGAGGGAAAGATAAAAACAAAGCAGAAGNNGTGCGAGGGCGGATGCTGCCGTTAGAGAAGAAAGAATGACGATAGCCACTATTGAAGAGATTAAAGAGATGGTAGCCAGGATCAAGACTATCCTGTGCTTCTCTGCCTTGGCGAGACACGAATGCGCCCAAGTTTAAAAGTCCTAAATTAGTGAAGTCCTTTTAAAGTTCAAGAAATTCTGCTTAACGTGATAAATATGCCAATGGA
>DAWB01000159.1:17619-17796 GCA_002505805.1 Methanosaeta sp. UBA80
GGATTGCTACTACGAGTGGACCATAGGATTTCGCCAGATAAAGGTCGGCAATTGCTTTATGGAAATCAAAGGATTGGATGATGTGTTCCAGGAATACTTCGACAAAGGAAAGACTCCCGATGAAATTGTCGGCATGGAAATGATCAATGATTTAAGAAAGCAAAATTTCATTCCCGA
>DAWB01000194.1:0-840 GCA_002505805.1 Methanosaeta sp. UBA80
GCAGAGGCAAAATTTGTGGCCAATCCGGATTTCTTCCTCGGAGAGCCATCAATTGATGCAGTGAACTACAAGTACTATAGGACCATGGATTCCATGCTATTGGCTCTGAAGAAGGGCGAGATCGACACTACATTTGACTATTATATGCCTGTGCCGGGAGTCTATGCAGCGACGCTTGCAGACGCTTCAGATATCAATCTTGGCGCGGTCCCGGATGTAGGAGTGCTTCTCAACCTCGAATTTGGGTATAAGCGTTTCCTTGAGATGATGAACGAGTCACAGTTCAAGAGGTTCAGAGAGGCTGTATCCTATGCAATAGACTATCAAGAGATCGTGGATATGATCTCAGCAGGCTACGGAGAGATCCCAGGCAGAGGATATGTGCCGCCAACGGCCCAGGGCTACAACCCTGATATTCCAAAACTTGAGCACAACATTACGAGGGCCAATCAGATCCTGGATGAGATAGGATTCATTGATACGAATAACGATGGAGTCAGAAACCTGCTTGACGGGTCAGAACTAAGCTTCTCCGTCACTCCACCCATATGGAAGCAGGACAATGTAAGGGCGACTGAGGTCATCTGCAACCAGCTTTCAGATGCTGGCATGAATGCCTATGTAGATAAAGAGGTCATGAGCAATGAAGATAGGTGCGACCAGAGGATCTTCAAGGACAGGGACTATTACATTTGCATATACTACTCAACACCATCATCCGTCCAGTATGATGGTGGCGGTGTGAACTGTGCGAACATGACGGGCTCAGACGGCACCTGCAGCGATCCAGAGCTGATTAAGCTGGTGGAGGATGTGAGATACTCAAAGACCCTGGAGGCG
>DAWB01000194.1:886-3936 GCA_002505805.1 Methanosaeta sp. UBA80
GAACTGGACGATCCAGGACGGATACGGCAATATGAACATGAATACCTGGTTCAGCCTCGAATAAGAGGCATGAACCATCCTTTTTAGAGATTCGAATTTCGATGATTGAGACAATCCTCTTTCGCAAAGCTCTGAGATACATCGTAACTCTTCTCATCATGATCGTATTGATCTTCTTTGTATCTCACCTCATGCCTGGGACCCCCCTGAAGAACATCCTTGGAGAGGAGACCTACTTCAGGCTGCTATCCCAGAATCCTCAGGCTCTAGAGGAGCTGAACAAGGAGTATGGGCTGAACAGGCCGCTGACGGAGCAATTCATCATATACCTTTCATCCCTGGTTAACGCTGATCTTGGTTATTCCTATAAATATAGCCAGCCAATCTCTGAATTGATTTTGTTCAGGCTCAAATGGACTTTGCTTCTTCTGCTACCCTCAATGATTTTAGGTGCCATGTTCGGCGTTTTCTTCGGTGCACTCGCTGGTTGGAACCGTGGATCTGGGCTGGATTCTGCCGTCACCTCTTTCTTGCTCTTTATCTACTCTATGCCCCACTACTGGCTGGCAATGCTCTTCGTCCTCGTATTCGCCTTCCAATTGGATCTATTTCCGCTTTCAGGCATCTGTTCAGCCAGCTCTCAAGGCCTAGAGAGGCTTTGGGATATCCTCTCTCATATGGCACTGCCGGTATCCGTCCTGACCATTCTCGGTATATCCTACAATACCCTGATAATGCGAGGCTCAGTCGTTCAAGTTTCAGGGGAAGGCTTCGTTCTTACAGCAAGAGCCAAAGGATTGAGTGAGCGAGATGTCCTTTTCCGCCATGTGCTGCAGAATGCACTGCTGCCACTGGTTACAGTGATTGCCCTGGACTTAGGATTCATGGTCTCCGGAGCGCTGCTGGTTGAGATAGTCTTCTCCTGGAACGGCATGGGGACGCTCGTCTATGATGCGGTGCTGGCCAGGGACTATCCGCTGCTGCACGGCAGCTTCCTGGTGATCGCTCTTTGCGTGCTGGCGGCCAACTTCCTAGCGGATGTGCTTTATGCAGTGCTCGATCCGAGGGTCCGTGGGGAATAAACATAAACACAAATCCTTTGAGAAAATGAGACGGGATGGTGGCTTTGAAGCCACCCCCTTTGTCCAAGAAAATCCTTATAGCTCTTGGAAAGCTATTCTCACCAATCCTCCGGAATCGGATACAAAAATAATCCCTGCTTAGAGATATCGAAGTCCAAATGCAAGAACCTCTTCAAGTACTCTTGGTGCACTTCTCTTGGATCTATGTCTTGGAAGAGGTCAGGATGAAGTAATTTGGCCAAATATACAGTCCCTATCCAGGGGGTTTCTGTTAGAATGTAAAACGACATGGAATAAACATTCTGATTCTTGACTGCATCAATATTGCTAAAGCCGGTTATGTTTGCGAACTTATTCAGCATCATCTCGACAGCAGTTGAATTATTCACTTGGTAACCTGCATTATTGTTGGGGATCAAGGCTTCCCACAAGACTATGGATGGATTTTGTTCGATTACCCACTCTGAATCCACATGAATATACACTCCTGGTAGATCTCCACCCGGCTGATTCGCTGCAAGATCTCTGCCACCAGCGGTGTTTATCATGGCAATGACTGGACAACCTTTCCCGCTAGTTCCCAGGGGTAACAGATCACTTGGGGCCCAATAATAGAATACGCTGGGTTTCTCCTCATCTGACAGGTCCTCTGTCTTGCTGGAGATGTCATCCAGATAACTGCCATACCAGTTCGTGTATTCTTCGGCTTTATCTGTAACGTCAAGGATATATCCCAATCGCCGAATTGCCGATATCGAATTTAGAAGATCTCCATGGCTTTCAGAGAAGACAACGGGGATGTTTGCCGTCTCTAGCTTATTTATAATATCTTTATCTCCCCCCTCATATATCACTAACAAGTCGGGCTTCAAGGATATTATCTTCTCCAGATCTAACTCCTTAGTGCGGCCGACATTCTGACATTTGCTCAGCGTAGGAAAAAGTTCTGGCAGCTTTATGATGTCTGAAGATACGCCAACGATTTTGTTATCTGCACCGATTGCAGCAATTTCCTCAGCAAGTGGTGCGAAAGCCACAACCGCCCGTTCAACTGGCATTTTTATTTTGACCGTCCGGTTAAGGGCATCAATTACAATTATTTCGCTTTCTGTCTTATTCAAAATCTTTTCTATCTGATCAATATCCATCTCATCGATTTTGCCATCACCGTTGGCATCTGCCAAGTTAGTCGGCTTTTCGGTGCCTGCTATGATAGACTTAAGAGAAACAATATCATTTTGATTTATTGTTCCATCCATATTCGCATTACCCAGGACCTTTGGGGTGTAGTCCATTTTTGCACTGGCGGAACTCGCTAAAATACATAATATTATCATAAAATATGATAATCTAATCATATAAGCCTTCATTTTAACACCTATGAGCTGATAATCATATTAACTAATAAAGTTTTTGATAATAATAACATAAAGAGCCGATCTCGCAAAATATGTATAAAAATCTATGAAATCAATTCTTCAAGGCCTCCGCAGCTTCGCGCGAGCCCATGTTTCACGCGAAGCTGCGAATCGGTTACAAAGCATATACGATCCATTGTTACGGTTTTCTGCGCTTATAGCGCTGAGTTAGGCATAAGCGCAAGGTGGCTCTTGAACTAAAATGAGCCTTCTAACGTTGGCCTTAGTTGCATAACCGTCTCCTTGTTCAGAACTCCGCTTGCAGGGCCAATAATCCATCCCGTGTATTTCTTGCTATATGGCTGAATCTGGTCCATCGAGTAGACTGTAATCATGGGCAGGTTATCTGCATAATACCTCTGTAGATCAGCGCCCAGCTTCAGTTTCTCGCCATCATCTGCAATCATGCTGAGCTGGTCCTCCAGTGAGGTATATGCAGGATCGTCAACCATGCACCAACTATAGCCCGACATGCCAACTAGCCCCGTTCCAAATCCCGCTCCCATTGAGATACCCACAAACGAGATCGATGAGAGTATGATCTCCTGTG
>DAWB01000131.1 GCA_002505805.1 Methanosaeta sp. UBA80
CTGGCCAACCCAGAGTCCGTAGAGAATATCCCGCGCATTGACCTGTAAAGCCGGGATATTATCTTTTTAATTTTTTAAAATAATAGATCTGTTTTAATGCCCAGGACATCTTTTAAGCACATGTGTCTTGGATATTTATCTTAGGGCAATATTGCTATTTTGGCTCTTCATACAAGCGGGAGATCTCTCGGCTCCTCTCTATGCCTCTTTTAATTGCCGCTTTCAGATCCCCGTTCCTTCTCAAGCTCTCGAGCATGGCCTCGGTAACTCCCCCTCTGGTGGCCACCCGGCTGATATAATTTCGTTTGTCCTCTTCTCCCTCAAATCGGGGAACAGTCTCCCTGGCCCAGCTGCAGATCTTCGGAAAGTCTGGATAATCCCGGGAGCGGCTCTGGCATGCGTCCTCCATCCCACCCTCACCAACGACAGATGCGGCAAGGGCGGCGGGAAGGCATATCCCGGCGGTAAAAACGTGTATCTGATCCTCCTCTGCAAGCTCAAAGACCCTCAGGCCGAGTGCTTGCAGAATCTGAGAGAGGGCCTGATTGTGAGGATATATAGCTGCGATGCCCTTCCCTTCCAAAATGCTGTCCGGTCCGCTGGGCATCATCCTCACCGCATCCGCTCCCAGGAGGCGTCTTATGGCCGGCAATGAGACCCCGGCCAGGCAGGAGACCACCAGAGCATTCCTGGAAAAAGTAAGAGGCTGCAACTCCGGCAGGGACTGAGGGCGGATGCAGATGAATATGATGCTGCAATCCCGGCAGATCTCCTCATTTCCCGCCAGACAAGGCCCCAGCCCGGCGTCAATGATCTTCTGCAGAGATCCATCGCTTTTCCCCCTGGATACCCTGAGCCGATCAATAGGAAATCCGCCGGAGACAAGCTGCAATGCTATGGCGCTTCCCAGGTGACCGCAGCCGATAACCCCTATGCTCTCTCCCGCCAGAAAATCGAGCCCTCTGGCTGCGCTGCCCTCTATCAATCCATAGCTCACGGATGCGTTTGGCATATTCCATCCAGGAGGCGCTGAGGCTGCTCTAAAGAATCATCTTCCTGCGCTCTTCTTCTCCAATGCGCAGCGCGGCAGCATGCTGGCATCGATGGCCTTGATATATGGTGCCTGAACCGCAGAGACGTAGACTTTGCGACCGCCCACAGTCAATATCCGATCGGTGGGTTTGGGGGGGCTGATCCTTATGGAGAAGAGAAGAGGCCCCTCGCAGGTAGTGGCCACTCTTAGGTCCGTGGAGCGGGCCCGGATGTACTCTTCCATCTCGGGAGTGATCTTAAAAGGGTGAGGTATGTCAGACATGGCCATAAAGTCCTTTCATCCTCTAGAAATAGGTTTTTGAGGAAATAGGCTTTGGAGAGGGCCGATGGTTTTAAAATACTATCCGCCATCCTCAATTGAGCGTGAGAAGGAGAAAAGACAGCCATAAAGCCAGAGATCTGGCCAGGGAGAGAATGGAGAGGCTATTTCGCCTGGCGGATGAGGCCCATCTAAATCATCCGGAGCGAAGCGACAGATATGTTCAGATCGCCCGAAGCATAAGCACCCGCACCAGGGTGAGAATGCCCTCTGCTCTCAAGCATTTATTCTGCCGGCATTGTGGCAGTTATCTGGCACCGGAAAAGGTCAGGATTAGGCTGAGGCAAGGCGTTATTACTGCAACCTGCCTTTATTGCGGCAAGCAGAGCAGAAGACCTTACCGGCCCGTCCGAGCAGAGCAATAGATCGATAAAAAGAGAGAAAAGGGCTGGAAAAGGGGCATCTTTCTAGTCTATGCTATCGGATGAACAGACGCCCAATTGATCGTAACCTATGTACTGCATTATGCGCTCCTTCTGCTCACCAATCAGTTCCCTCTCTCGGGCCAGTATCTCCTTTACGATCTTGTCCGCTGGCACATCGCCATCCCAATTCCGGTTCAATATATCTAAAGATCCCGATTGCTTTATGACCTCATTGGCCACAAAGGCGCAGAGGTAGATATCGTCCACATAACCAGCCGGACCGTATCGCTCCTCCGGTATGATGTCCTCGGGAAGAATGAAATAGGCAATGGCCGCTATGACCAGGGGTGACATCTGCTTGGGAAGATCACGATCGTCCAAAAGCCTGGTCATCAGCCGGTATAGGGCGGGAGCATGGACGATGAGCTGGGAAAATTTGCCTGAATAACCGGAGATGTCCTTTTCCAGCAGGGAATCAAATCTCTTCAAATTTAGCCTCCTCTCTCCTTTTCATCAGGATACTTCACGAGGATTGATCCTGAATCAGAAGAGCTATTTGCGCCATGCAGTTAATTAACTCTTATGCCCCGGAGAGAAGGACCGGCGACCGAAAGCCTATATGCACCGCAAGAGGATATGCACTGCAAGAGGATAAGCTCAAATGTGACGGATGAGGGAAGCCAGGGACTGGCAAACCATATCCGGCTTAGCTCCGGATAGCTTTGCCACATCCGCTCTATACTTTCCGGTCTTGACCAGGATTCCCTGCATGCCCATCTCCTGGGCTCCCAGCACATCGGAATGAATGTCATCTCCTACCATGGCCACATCGCCGGGCCCTAGCCCCAGGTCGTCCAGGGCCATCTGGAAGAACTGCCGGGAGGGCTTTCCCATCAGTTCTGCCTTCTTTCCGGTGGCATACTCCAGAGCGGCCACAAAGGGGCCAGCAGAGAGAGACAATCCCTGTGGCTGCTTCCAGTACCGGTCCATCTCCAGTGCCAGAATATCCGCTCCATCGAGGATCAGGCCAAGGGCAGAGTTGAGTCTCTCATAGGTAAAGCCCTCTGCTGCATCGCCCACTATTACATAGTCCGCTTCATTGTCCACTATGCTCATGTCCGCCCGCAAAAAGTCCCGCTGCACATCTATGGTGGAAAGCAGATAGCAGTTCTTTTTTCCCATCCGTTTCATATGCTCGATGGCAGCAAGAGGGGGAGTGAATATCAGCCGGGCAGGGATATCATATCCCAGGCCCGCCAGACGCTCCGCCACCGATTCCCGGCAACGCCGGGTGGAGTTGGAGACGAATCTGTAGCGGTATCCCAGATCATCCATCCGCTCCAGGCATTCCCTGACGCCGGGAATGGGATGAGAGCCGACATAAAGAACTCCGTCCAGATCTATGAGAAAAGCCTTTACCTTTGAATGGATGGGTGGGGATATTTGAGAAGCATCGGATGGCACGGCAGCTCAGTCATCCTTTTTCAAGATAAGACTTTGCTCCTCAAGGGGAGAAGAGGCTTTAAAGCAGGCGAGCATTTGATAAAGCAGCCCTTTCAGTATTGGTAATCGATGTGCAAGCATCTTCTCAAAGCGGGCCTGATTTTCTCGGCTTTACTGGTGAGCATCACTCTTCCCTCCTCTGCCCAGTTGCAGGACAATGGATCTGAGCCCTATGGATCTGCCCCTTTTTTTAATGGCACCACCTACATTCTTTTCGAGCATGAGATGAAGGTGGTCCTGCCTGTAAACGGCAGCCAAGCCAATCTCACCCTCTTTGATGAAGCGGAGGATATGGCCCTGCTGGATGATAGCGGGAGCAATGTAAGCTTCAACAGCAGCTATCAATTCCATAGAGGCGACCACATCTACAGCCTGGTATTCGAGGGGCCGGTCAAAGGGACGCTGGTCTACAATGTATCCAGGCAGGGCCAGCAGTTCATACTTCCCATCCGCCAACCGGAGCCGGTGCGCATAATTCTGCCTCCCGGCTATTCCACCGGCTCTCGCAGCCTGGGCATAGCCCGTCCCGAGCCTGACATCTTCCAGGATGCTGATTCCGGGAGCATTCTGACCTGGAACAACACCACCCAAATACCATATATCGAGATCAATTATTACCGCAAGAGCGCTCCTTTAGCCCTGATGATCATAATGACCATCCTGGCGGGGGCGGGATTGGTTTTGCTGATTCGGTACTATATGAGCATAAATAAACTGAAAGCGGCCAGAATGGAATTGGAAAAGGAATAGAACTGAGATTTAGACCCTACATTCCGGAGTAATCTTC
>DAWB01000006.1:0-3069 GCA_002505805.1 Methanosaeta sp. UBA80
GGTGGTGGCCAAGATCATGGGCAATCTCCTGGTCTTCCGGTCGGCGGAGAAGAATGACGGCTGCCTGCATGTGGCCCTCCGGGTGGAGAACCACAGCGATCTGGTTCGCTCTTTCAAGCTGCATGAGGTCCTGGCAGTCCAGGCGGAGGTGGTATCCCCCGAGGCCAAGGTAATTCCCCTGGGAGACGCCTTCGACTACCAATGGAAGCTCTCTCTGCCGGCGGGCCAGAGCGTCTCCCTCCGCTACCGGATCGCTGCCGATGGGGTAACCCTGAAGGAGCCGGTGGTGGAGGGACTGGATGAAGAGATAGTAACCGGAGCCAGGGTGATTTAGCCAATGAAAGATCCCGCTAAGGTGGAAGATGATAGGAAAGAGAAGGCTGTGACAGACGGGCTTGCCCCATCCGGGCTGGCAGAGCAGAGGCTGATGGGTCTGGCAGACTCCCTTTACCGTCAGTTTGAGCAGGGGATTGTACCCCACATCTCCCTGCCATCCCGGACCAAGGGCAATATCGAGTTCTCCAGCAAGGATGATGTCTGGGTTTATGGAGACCAGGAAACAGTCCGCAGCGTCAAAACCGTGCGGGGAGCCAAGACCCTGCTCAAGACTGTCCACCTCTCCGAGCTGCTGATAAAAGAGCACCTGAAAAACAACCGCGGCTCAACGCTGAGAGAGATCTACTACATCTCCGAGAACTGGGATATANNGCAGGCAGAGAGCGACCGGCTGATAGAGGATCTGGAGATAGTCACTGCGCTACACCGGGAGGACTTCCATGTCCGGCCGGAGGAGGACGGGGCGGCGGTCTTCGGGCCGTTGCGCCTCAAGGAGAAGACCCGGCGGGGGGAGAAGGAGATGCACTGCNNGGCAGGCTACCAGATCCCCTTCAATGTGGACAACATAAAGTTTCTCAGCCACGATGCCAAAATGGTCATGGCCATTGAGACGGGCGGCATGTACGCCCGGCTGATTGAAAACGGCTTTGATCAGGAGCACAATTGCATACTGGTGCATATCAAGGGCCAGCCGGCCCGCTCTACCAGGCGTTTCATCAAGAGGCTCAACACCGAGCTGAATCTTCCGGTTGTGGTCTTTACCGATGGCGATCCCTGGTCCTACAGGATCTTCGCCAGCATCGCTTACGGGGCGATCAAGAGCGCCCACCTCTCCGAGCACCTGGTCACCCCGACAGCTCGCTTTCTGGGGGTGCAGCCCAGCGATATCGTGGACTATAACCTTTCCACAGACAAGCTGACCGATAAGGACCTGCAGGCGCTGAGAAGCGAGCTGACCGACCCGCGCTTCGCCAATCCCTACTGGGACAAGCAGATCCGCCTCCAGCTGGACCTGAAGAAGAAGGCCGAGCAGCAGGCATTTGCCGGCAAGGGGCTGGACTATGTGACCCGGACCTATCTGCCGGACAGGCTCTCCGAGATGGGGATAATCTGAATTGATCATCGATTTTCACACCCACATCTATCCTGAAGCCGTAGCGGCCAAGATCCTGCCCGCGGCCAAGAGAAAGTTGAAGGTGGCCGTGCCCGGGACCGGAAGTCCAGATGACCTGCGAGAGATGATGCAGTGGGGTGGAGTCTCCCGATCGGTTCTCCTGCCCCTGGCCAAGGGCTGCCAGGATGTTTCGGGCCTCAATGACTGGATTCAGGCTGCCGCTTCAAAAAACCAGGAGCTTACGCCTTTTGGGGCAGTTCACCCCTTTATGGAAGGCCTGGAGGAGGAGCTGGATCGGCTGGCGGGCTGGGGGGTCAGGGGAGTGAAGATGATGCCGCTTCTGCAGCAGGTCTATCCCGATGATCCTCGCTGCTTCAGGCTATACCAGGAATTGGTGGACAGGGATATGATTCTGATAGCCCATGCTGGCAGAGACCCCTTGGACCGCCCCGAGGTCTACGGTACACCGGAGCGCTTTGCCTCCCTGGCGGATAGCTTTCCCGATCTCAAGCTGGTCCTGGCCCATCTGGGGGGCCTGCGCATGTGGGATGCCGTGCGCCGACATCTTCTGCCGGCGGGAAAGAATGTCTTCTTTGATACCGCTTATGTCTCATTTTATATGGAGCGGGAAGAGATGAAGGAACTGATCCTGGACATCGGGCCGGAGAGGGTCATATTCGGCAGCGACTACCCCTGGGAAAAGCCGGGCCAGGCGGCGGAGATCATCAGGAATCTGGGCCTGTCCGAGGCGGAGGAAGATGTCATATTCTTTAGCAATGCTGCAGAGCTTCTGGGCCTGCCGCTCCAGTAGCAAAGCTTTTACTTCTCCGGTATGGGATATGGTGGTCCATGAAACGCGATCTGCTTGACATACTGGCCTGTCCTCTCTGCAAGGGCGATCTGACCCTCGAGGTATTCGAGGAGAATGAGAAGGAGATAGTGACGGGCAAGCTCTGCTGCCCCGCCTGCCGGGAGTGCTATCCCATTGAGGAGGGCATCCCCAATATGTTGCCTCTCGATTTGAGAGATTGAACATTCTGCCGTCATGGCTGGGAGGATCAAAGGGGACGGAGCAGGCTGGCGCAGGTGCATCATCGGGGCTACAAGCAAATTATTTATATAATATTATGCTATCTCTAAGATAGGGAGCGCAGGCAATGGATCATGAGGTTCACATAAATAACGGGGGAAAGGATGCCCCGCCCATAATCTTCCGTCTCCTTCCCGGTGAGGAGACCATCTTCAACCTCAAGGTGATTAATCATGGTCCTCCGGGCAATATATCATTGCAGGCCAGCAATCCCCTATTCAAGGCGGTGAGGCTTAAAAAGCCCGATCATCTTGTGACCGAGGAAGAGGTCATACCCGTCCTGGCCAGGATGCCCGTCGACAGGGGCCGTCTGGATGGCGAGATCATCCTCTTTGCAGGAGGCAGAGAGAGCCGTGTCCCCATCACCCTCCTCTGTGACTCTGAGGATCCTGTTGATGATCTAAATGATGCCGCGGTTTTGCCGGATGGGGATGGGGGAGAGGATATCATGGGGGAAGATGAGGATGGTGAGAGGGAAGAATATCAGGATTATGAAGAATGTGAAGAAGATTCAAGGAGGCGCGAGCCA
>DAWB01000006.1:3090-9107 GCA_002505805.1 Methanosaeta sp. UBA80
CATATCCTTCTCTATGGATGCTGATCTGGAGAGATATCGCTCCTCAAAAGGCCGGAAAAGGCTGGGGCACGGGCCAGGAGGCCATGAAGATGGGGCGGGAGAGGAGGGAGAAGATGAGGGGCACATCATCCCCCGTTATAGCACCCGTATTGATGATAGCTTTGTGGATAAAGGCAGCCGGAAAGGCCAGCCCCAATCAGGGTTTCCGGGGCCCACAACCACTTCCGGGCAGGATGATAGCGAGCAGGGAATGAGAGACGACAAGGAGGCGGCTGCGGGGGAGGGGAGCGCGGAAGATCAGGTCTGGCAAGGGGAACCGGTCTCTAACGAGGAACGGGTCTCTCACGAGGAGGATGAAAGGCCCGGCTATAGTCAGCTGAGAGACATCGAGAGCAGGGAGATCATCTATCA
Source organism: Methanosaeta sp. UBA80 (assembly GCA_002505805.1). Taxonomy (GTDB): domain Archaea; phylum Halobacteriota; class Methanosarcinia; order Methanotrichales; family Methanotrichaceae; genus Methanothrix. The sequence goes on from DAWB01000006.1 coordinate 3,502, forward strand.
GGCGGAGAGGGATGAATTGGATCTTCTGGGGGGAGTGGAGACTGATGAACATGGCCTCCGCTCCGGATATGAAGGCAGCCGGGACGATGAGACAGTGGATCGATCTTCAAGATATGCCCTTTTAGGGAGGATGGATGACTTCTCATTGACGGGATTGATCCAGGCGGTTCCCATCATCATTCTCCTGATACTAATTGCGACATTGGTTTTGACATTCGTCACCGAGATAGTTCCGGAGTTCCCGGGGGCTCTGGCCTCGTCCATACTGATGGTCACCCTTATCATATACGGAGCGGCCAGGCTGCTCAAAGCCTAATAGAAGAACCTTTAAGAGAGAGCTATGCCTTCTCCGGCTGGCCCGGGATTTGGGGGCCGGTGCTTCATGCTGACCGCTACGGGCGCTATAATTGTGCTGCTCTCTCATTGGAGTTCATGGCATGGCTGAGGTTAATGGTCAGCTCGGATATATTCATAATATAGTCCAGCATCCTTTCCATGCTGCCCGCTAAAACCAGCCGGGCCAAAAGCTCAGATCCGTCTCTGCTCTGGGATGAATTGGACAGACCACCGATGCGGCTCTTGACCTCCCTGATCCGGTCAATGAGCTCATTGGCCTTGCCGGAATTGGTCTGGACCAGGTAATTCACGGAATCTTCGATAAGGCTGCAGAGCAATGAGTCCATTCGGGAGAGCTCCTCTTTCAGCTCCTCCGGCAGGCGAAATCCATTCTGACTGGCGATATGGGCAATGCGGTGAGCGTGATCGGCTATCCTCTCCAGATTAGATGAGGCCTGCATATAATTGAAAGCTGTTATGGGATTGAGGGTCTCCTGCCGCACCGATCCCGATCTGAGGATCTCGGTGAACTGGCGGGAGATGNNGAAGGTTGAGCCGGTCCACATCATTGTCCCGGGCAATGACATCCATAGCCAGATCCTGGTTATTGTTCAGAATGCTGCTGAAGGAATCAGAGATCATGGACTTGACCACAGTCTTGATCCTCCTAAGTGCCCTCTCCGATTGCAGCTCTTCAGAGCTCAATAGATCCTGAATGACCACCTTGTTGATGGTCTCTTCTAAAATCTCCGGTCCGATCAGCTTGTTGACGATCTGATGCAGATCCTTCTTCTGCAGGGATGACATATGACCGGCAGTCACCTCGATCACCCTGTATCCTCCCACATAGCATCCAATGATGTCTCTGACCAGAGGCTCTCCCAGTTTGTCGCCTATGTCCAGATGAGCCCGGAGATCCCTCTCGGATCGATCCGTAGAAAGGGTCAGGGCTCCGTTGTCTCCCTGATGGATGTAAATGATGGAGCCTGCCGAAATGCCGTTCTTAATGGCCCAGTTCTTGGGAAGAGAGACGATAAATGTCGATTTGCCCGTCCTCTGTACCTTTCTCGTATCCATATCAGACCCTAGTTTAAGTGCTCCCTCTTTGCCTGCACCATATAGACTATGCTTTCGCAGATGTTGCAGATGTGGTCTCCCGCCCTCTCCAGATGCCTGTTGACCATAAGCAGAGCCGTTCCCTCCTTGATCACCTCAGGTCTCTCAATGATGATCTTGAGCAGCTTGTCTCTGGCCTTTACATAAAGGCTATCTATCTCATAATCCCATTTGGTTACCTGTCGGGCCAGATCGGCATCGCTTTCCATGAGGGCCTGGATGGCCTGATCCAGCATATTCTCATTTATCTCCGCCATACGAGGGATGAATTCGAGCTTGGTTATCTGGATCTTGTTCTGAGACTGCATGGTGACCCTGGCCACATCCACCGCCAGGTCTCCGATCCTCTCCAGGTCTATTCCTATCTTTAGTATGCCTATTATGCGCCGCAGATCCTTGGCCATGGGCTGCTGCAGGGCCAAGAGCTCCATACATAGATTCTCAATCCTGAGGCTCAGATCATCCAGCTCCTGATCTGCTTTTACCACCTCTCGAGCCAGATCGACATCCCCATTGGCCAGCGCCAGCACCGATTTTTTGATGGCTTCTCCCACCCGATCCGCCAGGTCTTTGGTGAGGATCTTCAGATCATTGAGATCTTTGCGATATCTCTCTCGATAGGGGCTCATCTAATCACACTTCCCAACCAAAGCTGCCATTTCTCTCTCTCTCTCGCTTTCAGCCGAATCTTCCGGTAATATAATCTTCAGTGCTCTTTTCCTGGGGCATCTCAAAGATGCGTTTGGTCTCGCCCATCTCAATCAACTCTCCCAGCAAAAAAAAAGCGGTGCAGTCTGAGATCCTGGCCGCTTGCTGCATATTGTGAGTGACGATCACCTGGGTGTAATTGTCCTTCAGGCCCTCCATAAGGCTCTCTATCTTGCCCGTGGAGATGGGGTCGAGGGCGCTGCAAGGCTCATCGAACAGGATGACGTCCGGCTTCATGGCCAGGGTGCGGGCAATACAAAGCCTCTGCTGCTGTCCTCCGGACAGGCCCAGAGCAGGTTGATCCAGCCTCTCGCTTACCTCTTCCCAGAGGGCGGCGTCCTTGAGGCTATTCTCCACTATCTTATCGATATTCCTCTGGCCGTGAATTCTGGGACCATAGGCCACGTTATCATAAATAGACATGGGAAAAGGATTGGGCTTTTGGAATACCATGCCTATACTCTTTCGGAGTTCCACCACATCTATATCCTTGCCATAGATGTCGATATCATCATAGAGGATTTGACCCTCGATCCTGATATTGGCAACCAAGTCGTTCATGCGATTGAGGCAGCGGATAAATGTGGACTTGCCGCAGCCGGAGGGGCCGATCAGAGCTGTAATCTTGTTTTCGGGAATTTCCAGGCATATATCCTTCAAAGCCTGCTTTTCCCCGTACCAGAGATTCACATCCCTGGAGACTATCTTGGATGTCAACACAGATCCTCTTAGCACTATTCCTTGTAGCTCTTTTGTATCGAGATGATGGAAGGCTATATAGATCTTGCCCTTTGGAATATATATGTGATATTTAATATATAAATAGCATGCTATGGTGGCTCCTGATCATGCCCGGCCCAGGCCCCCATCGTGCGAATCCTTTATATAGAACTTTAAACTGGTATTAGGAAAAAGTCCGGGAGGCCTATAGTTTTGGCAGGTTTGAGCGGCGTTCCTATAATCATATTAAAAGAAGGCAGCAAAAGAGAGAGCGGAAAAGATGCGCAGCGGAAGAACATCCTGGCGGCGAAGGCGGTTGCCGAGTCCATCCGGACCACCCTCGGTCCCAAGGGCATGGATAAGATGCTCATTGCCGGGGAAGAGGCGACCATCACCAATGACGGCGCCACCATCCTCCGAGAGATGGATATAGAGCATCCTGTGGCCAAGATGATAGTGGAGGTGGCCAAAGCCCAGGATGATGAGATCGGGGATGGCACCACCACTGCGGTGATCATCGCCGGCAAGCTTTTGGAGAAGGCGGAAGGCCTTCTGGATCAGGATGTCCATCCCACAGTCATTGTCCAGGGATATAAGCAGGCTGCAGCGAGGGCCCAGAAGGTTCTATCCGAGATGGCTGTGGATGTCTCGGCTGATGAGGCCACTTTGTCCAAGATCGCACGGACCGCTATGCTGGGAAAGGGCATTGAGATGGCCATGGATAAGCTGGCTGCCTTGTCGGTGGAAGCAGCCCAGGCCATAGCCGGATTCGAGGGCAAGGACATAGAGGAGAACATCAAGACGGTGATGATCCCCGGCGGAAGGATCGACGACTCTTCCATAATCTACGGCATTGTGCTGGAGAAGGAGAGGACCTCGCTGGAGATGCCGAGGAAAATAGAGAATGCTAAAATCATGCTTCTCGAGGGAACCCTGGAGATCAAGAAGCTTGATACCGATGCCAAGGTCACCATAACCGAGGCCAAGAACCTCTCCAGCTTCAAAGAGGGAGAGGAGAATGTGATCAAGTCTCAGGTCGATGCCATCGCCGCCGCCGGGGCCAATGTGGTCTTCTGCGAGAAGGGAATCGGAGTCACCGCTCAGAACTATCTGGCCCGGCAGGGAATGCTGGGAGTACGCCGGGTGAGCCGGGAGGATCTGAAGATGCTGGCTCTGGCTACCGGAGCCCGGCTGGTGGGGGATGTCATGGCTGTAACAGCCAAGGACCTGGGGTCGGCCGCTCTGGTCGAGGAGCGCAAGGTGGGCAAGGAGAAGAAGATGCTCTTTATAGAGGGATGCCCCCAGGCCAAAGCCGTCACCATAGTCCTGCATGGGGTCTCGGAGCAGGTTTTGGAGGAGATGGAGAGAGCCCTGGATGATTCTCTAAATGTGGTTTTAGATGTAATCCGCTCCAGGAAGATTGTGCCCGGTGGAGGCGCTCCGGAGATGATTGTGGCCGAAAATCTGAGGCAGTATGCCTCCACCCTGGAAGGGCGAGAGCAGCTGGCGGTCCGGGCTTTTGCCGATGCCGTCGAGTCCATTCCCCTCACACTGGCCGAGAACTCCGGATTCGATCCCCTGGACTCATTGGCCGCTCTGCGGGCCAAGACCGGCCAGGGCAAGGCATTTGGCCTGGATATGGCCACCGGCCAGCCCTCGGATATGCTGGCGGCAGGAATTGTGGAGCCCCTCAAGGTCAAGACCCAGGCTATCAAGTCAGCAACGGAGGCGGCAACAATGGTGCTTCGAGTGGATGATGTCATTGCCGCCAAGAGAGAGGAGCTGGCTCCCAAGCCGGGACAGAGCCCCCATGACTACACCATGCCCCAGATGCCAATGCCTCACTACTGAGTGATTAAAGGGACGAAAGGGATGGTCGGGCATGGTCCCGCTCCTCCCGGATGGATTTTAAAGAGCACATATCAAGGGTGAAGCCTATGGCGGATGCGGACAGCAAATCAGAAGAAATAACGGAGACCTCGGAGCCGAACTACGATGAGCTAATAGAGGAGCTTAAAGCTGCTCTTTCCCTGGCTGAGGAGAGGCTGGACCTGCTCATGCGCTGCCGGGCGGACCTGGACAATGTCTTGAAGAGATCGGCCAGGGAGAAAGAGGAGAATATCAAATATGCCTCGGAAAAGCTGGTCTGCAAGCTTCTCCCTGTCCTGGACAGCCTGGAGCAGGCGGCAAAGCATGACCAGGGCAGCAATGTGCTTTACATGCAGCTTCTTTCTGTGCTGGCCTCAGAGGGGCTGGCGCCCATAGAGGCAAAGGGCATGAAGTTTGATCCCTACCGCCATGAGGCTCTCTATCAGGTGGAGAGCGAGGAAGCGGAGGAGGGGTCGGTGGTTGAGGAGATTCAGAAAGGATACCTCTTCGGCGGCCATGTCATCCGCTTCTCAAAGGTGGCAGTGGCAAGAAGATGATAGGATTAAATAGCCAAATCGCTAAAGCTTTCAATTTCAGGAGATGAGATCTTGTCAAAAATTATCGGCATCGACCTTGGAACCAGCAATTCGGCGGCTGCAGTTCTGATCGGCGGCCGACCTACTATTATTCCCAGTGCAGAGGGTACGAGCATAGGCGGCAAGGCCTTTCCTTCTTATGTGGCCTTCACCAAAGAGGGACAGGCGCTGGTGGGAGAGCCAGCCAAGAGGCAGGCGGTCACCAATCCGGAAGGAACTGTCACCGGCATCAAGAGAAAGATGGGCACGGACTACAAGGTC
>DAWB01000006.1:9182-9309 GCA_002505805.1 Methanosaeta sp. UBA80
GAGGCAGGCCACCAAGGACGCCGGAACCATAGCCGGGCTGGATGTGGTTCGCATTATAAATGAGCCCACGGCGGCAGCTCTGGCCTTTGGCCTGGACAAGACCGGCGAGCATAAGATCATGGTCTTC
>DAWB01000047.1 GCA_002505805.1 Methanosaeta sp. UBA80
GAGTTCGCATAGAGTAGATAAAACCCTTTCGGATAGACAATATTATAAATAAAAATAACTTTAATTAAAAGCAATACTCTTAATTTTTTAAATATAATCAAATGGCTTTAAGCCGCCGCCCTATCACGATCGTTAATGGTTATTTTGTATCCACAAGATTGAAATGCCTTCACACCAGAAGGCAGGCCCGATTATGATAAACCGGATACGGAAGAGCTTTGCCACTGCCGAGGAGTGCAAGCATGGAGGAAAAGTGCAGGATGCGGCGTCGATCCTGGGCAGGGAGCCACTGGACTTCTCTGCCAACATAAATCCATTGGGCTACCCCCCACTGGAGGATCTGATTTTAAAAGAGGTCAGGAATATCGCCCACTATCCGGATAATAGCTATCGGAAATTTCGTCGCGCCGCTGCAAAATTCGTGGATGTAAGTGAGGATTGCATTGTGCCGGGAAATGGCTCCTCTGAGCTGATCCGGCTCATGGCCGAGGCCTGCCTGGAAGAGGGAAAGCTGGCCCTGGTTCCCACTCCATCCTTCGGCGAGTACACCAACCAGTCTCTGCTGGCCGGGGCGGATGTGCTGAAAGTGGCCATAGCTGAGGACGGGCTTCCACTTCTGGAGGACGGCCTTCTTGAGAAGGCGGACCTGCTCTTCCTCTGCAATCCCAATAATCCCACCGGAAGGCTTCTCTCAGCCGACCAGGTCAAGGATCTGGCAGACAGATGCGAGAATGCGGAGACCTTTCTATTGGTGGATGAGGCCTTCATCGAGCTCTCCAGACCGGAGGAGAGCATTGCTGCTCTGGCTCCGGAGCGGGAGTATTTATTTGTGATGAGATCGCTGACCAAGTCCTTCGGAGTTCCCGGGCTTCGCCTGGGATTCGGGGTGAGCAATCCTCGCCTCTCTCACATCCTGAACCTGGCCAGAGTTCCCTGGTCCATAGGCTCCATAGCCGCTGCGGCGGGAGAGCATCTGCTGGGCTGCTGGGATCATCTGGAAAGCTCGAGGCAGGTCATCAAGAAGGAGATCGCCTACCTTGAAAACGCCCTTAAGGAACTGGGACTGGAGCCCCTGCCAAGCCAGGTCAACTTCATCCTGGTTAACATTGAGGCCAGTGGCCTTGCCTCCGACATCCTGGCGGAGAAGACCATGCGGCAAGGGGTGCTGGTGCGGGACTGTCAGTCCTTCGGCTTGGGCAAGGGCTACATCCGGGTGGCGGTCCGGAATAGAGAGGAGAACCAGCAGTTGATTGAGGCGCTCAAGAAGGCCATCTCATGCAGAGACTGAACTGCGAAAAATTCCCCTGCCACAGCCTGGATCAGGACTGCTCCCTCTGCTTCTGCCCCTTTTATCCCTGCGGCGATGAGAGGACGGGCGGAAGGATGAGGGAGGGAGCCTGGGACTGCCGCTCCTGCCGCATCGTCCACCGTCCCGAGGTGGCAGCCATGGTCCTGGACGGCTTGATGAAGGGCGAAGCCCTGCAAGAGGTCTGGAAGAAACTGGAGATGCTGCTTTGATCATGACAGGATGGGCATGATGATGATAAACGAGGCCCTGGCCGTATTTCTCCTGGCGGCTGCCTATGATATACTCTTAGGGGAGATGCCGGCCAGAATTCATCCCGTGGTCTGGATAGGCAGGCTCATCTCCTTCCTGCGCCTCAGGTTCCCGGCCAGCAAGATAGGTGGCATGGCTTTAGCCCTGGTTGTGATAGCTGTAACAGTTCTCTCCGGCCACCTGCTGGTCAGAGCGGCAGGATATCTTCCCCTCCTGCCCCTGTTGCTCTCCGCCTTCCTGCTCAAGTCCACCTTTTCCATGCGCTGTCTGCTTCAGGTATCCAGCGATATCGGCAGAGCGATCGAAGAGGATATGGACCGGGCCAGGTCCATGCTGCCCGCCCTGGTGGGGCGGGATACGGCTTCTCTCTCCCAGGGCCAGGCCAGCTCGGCGGTGATCGAGTCGCTCTCGGAGAATTATGTGGACGGCATCCTCTCGCCCATCTTCTATTATGTTCTCTTCTCTCCTCTGGGCCTGGGGCTGGAGGCGGCACTGGCCTTCAAGGCGGTAAGCACCATGGACTCCATGGTAGGCTACAAGACCGAAGGCCTTCGGGAGCTGGGGTTTGCCGGGGCCAGGGCAGACGACCTGCTTAATTTCATCCCCGCCCGGCTCTCTATATTTTCCATCGCCCTGGCCCGGCCTCTGCAGGCCGGTGCGGCCTTGGCTGCAGCCATTCGCTTTCACGGCCGCACCCCCAGCCCCAACTCCGGCTGGCCCATGGCCGCCTGCGCCGGGGCGCTGGGCCTGAGGCTGGAGAAGCCCGGAAGCTATGTGCTGCTGGATGAGGGGAAAGAGCCCCAGACCAGCGACGTGCCCCTCGCCATTGGCCTGATTCAGAGGGCTATTTTCCTTATCCTGGCGGCGGCGTTGTTGATCCTCTACTCAGCATAACGTTTATCCCATTCAAGAGAAGAATGATTTCGAATGGAAACTATGGGAGATCTGCTGGAGAGGATTTGCGAGTTTGCCTCACATGAGATGACCAGAGAGGGAGCAAAAAAGGCATTCGGATGGAATGCTTACAGCATCGATGTTAAAAACAGAGAGAACGATGAGAGCTATATTTTTATCAAATTCGAGAACGGATACACTCTTTTTGTGAGATATTACCTCAGCCTGGACCCCACCGAGAGCAAGGATAGCTGTGAGTTCACCCTGGGCCTGCAAACCGACATGCGCTCTCGCATCAGATACGATATCCATTATGCCGGCTACATCCACGGCCAGGGATATATCCGGCTGCGGGTGCAGGAGATGAAAAACCGGATGCAACAGATGGTTCTGGAAGAGTTTTACATTCCAGCGCTAAAGGCGATCTACAAGCCCATCATCATCCAGTTCAAGGGGCTCTACAGCCGTGATTTCTTTGGTGTTGAGGCGGACAGCGTTTACGGAGAGATATTTTATGCTCCGGTCAGCAGCAGGAGCGAGCATAAAGAGGCCAGAATAGGAGAGGTGGTAGGCCGTCTCAACGAGCTGGATCTACTGCTCAAGCAGCCTCAGATAAAGCATGATCTGGCTGAGCTGGATCTTCAGCTCAGCCTTCTGCCCTCTACGGTCTGGTCAGACCTTTAATGATCTCAGTAAAAGCTGGCGGATCTTGAACCCCTCCGGAGGCCTCAGCTTCCGGCTCTGCCCGGTCCTCCCATGGCCTGCCCGGCCGTCCGGCCAGCTTCTCCATCTCCTCCGCTCGCGCATGATCTCCCCGGGACAAGAAGAGCTGCTGAAGGACTCCGGATATGGCCGCGACCTCTCCCCTGGCCCCCAGGGGCTTGCAGATGGATAGGGCCTGGGTGAGAAGGCTCTCTGCAGAATCATAGTTCTTTTCCTGCAATGCCGCCCGGCCCATTCCTGCCAGGGCTCTCGCTTCCTGATGGGGGCTCTCCAGCTTTCTGGCCTGGGAGAGGGCCTTTTCATAGCTGCATTTGGCCTCTTTTCCTCTACCCCTCCTCAAATGAATCTCTCCCTCTACCAGGTATAGCAGGGTATAAAGGGGCTGGCAGTCGGCCCGGGAGATGAGGCTGTTCCCCCTGTCCAGGTAGAACTCGGCCTCCACCAGCCTGCCCTCCCCGGCCATGAACTGGGCCCGGGTGAGATAGGACTCGCACAGCTCGGGTAGCGCCTCTAAAGCCTCCTGGCGCTCTATTGCCTGCTCGAAAAAGCGGTTTGCCTCATCCGCCCGGCCCTGCAAGGCCAGCACCGAGCCCAGGGAGAGATCCACCTGGGCCAGACAGGGAACGGCATCCATATCCTCAAAGATGGCCTTGGCCTCCTGGAGCCTGGCTGCCGCCCGGGCCAGCTCACCCTGATCCCTGTAGACCAGGGACATATTGAAGAGAATGGAGGCCCGGTTGAAGCTCTCTCCCACAGCAGTGAAGAGCTCCAGGCTCTCCTGGTAGCAGGAGAGGGCCTCGTCCCATCGCCCCCGATCGGCGTGGCCGCCGGCCACCAGGCTGAGGACTTCTGCCTGGCCGGACAGATCTCCCGCCTCTTTAAGCTGCTCTATCTGGGAGAGGCACTCATCGATATCAAGAGATCCGTCGTCGCCTCCTTTTGCCAGAAGGTCGATGCTTGCCTGTATCTCCGCCGCCGCCTCCCTATCTCCCAAGAGCTTGTACTTCTCCAGAGCCCGGGTGAACTGCTCCCGGGCCAGAGAGCCCTCACCTCTTTTCTGATAGAGCTGGCCCAGGTTCCCCAGCACCTGGGCTGCCCCGGCAGGGTCCTCCCGCCTCTCGAATAGATCCAGGCTCTCCAGATAGCACTCTATTGCTCTGGACCACTCCCCCTTCTTCAGGTATAGAGCAGCAGAATTGCTTAAAACCGAGGCCAGGCTTCTCTCATCTCCTGCCCTCTCAAATCCCTCCCTGCTGGCGGCATAGTTTTCCAGAGCGCCGGTCCAGTCTCCCCTACGGTAGTTGATATTGGCCAGATTGTTCCTGGCCACGGCCATGGAATAGCTATCATCCAGCTTCTCCAGTACGGACAGACTCTCCTGATAATAGGCCACGGCAGCCTCCCACTCCCCCAGCTCCGCCTTGAGATCGCCCCATGAGCAGAGAACGGCAGCCAGGGTGGACTCGTCTCCCGACAGACGAAGCTTGTCCAATACCTGCCCATAAATTCCCTCCGCCTCTTGCCATCGGCCGGAGCGCAGGCAGACATTGACCAGTCCGTAAAGGGATGCGGTTATGGCCGGGGAGTCCCCCAGCACCAGGCCAATGCTCAGGCACTCCTGGTAGCGCTGCCGGGCGCTCTTGATGTCACCCTTCTCCGCCTCCAGGCCGGCCAGGGCGAGCAATATCCTCGCCTGGCCCTGGCGGTCTGCCTCCTCCTTGAATATGGCCAGGCTCTCCTGATAGATCTTCTCCGCCTGGTCTAGATCCCTTTCCTGCAGATAGCATGCGGCCAGGTTGGCCAGGGTGGTGGCTGTGCCCGATCGGTCCAGCTCACCCCGCCGGGCATCAAGGCTTTTATTGTAGCACAAAATTGCCCTGCGGCGGTCTCCCTGATCGGAGAAGAGATTGCCCAGATTGTTCTGAGCCAGTGAATACCCGGCTGCATCACCCAGCTCCTCATAAGCGGCTGCCGCCTGCTCAAAATAATCCCGGGCAGCCTCCCAATCGCCCTGAAGCTGGGCGGTGATGCCCAGGGAAAGCCGGACGCCTGCCGACCCGGCCTGGTCGGACTCGTCCCTTGCCTCCAGGCTTCTCTTGAGATGCTCCTCCGCCAGAGATAGCTCACCCCGGCTCTGGTAGATCAGCCCCATATTGGCCAGGGTCTGGGAGCATCCCTGGCTGTAGCTGATATCCTGAAAGATTTCCAGAGAGCGGCTGTAGGAGTCCAGGGCCTGATTTAGATCGCCCTGCAGGTGGTATGAGCTGGCCAGATTGGCCAGAGCCTCCGCCTCCTGCTGGCTCTTTCCCTGCTGGTGAAACAGATCGGCTGCCTTTTGGAAGCTCTCTGCCGCCAGGGCATAGCCGCCCAGATCGATATCAATCAAGCCCAGGCAGCCGCAGGCGGAGGCGGATGCGGCAAAATTGCCCAGATCCTCCCACAGCTCCAGGCAGCGACTGAGGCAGCTCCTGGCTTTGTCCATCCGGCCCTGTTCCCTCAGGCTTGCCGCCAGCAGAGTGAGAAGGTCGGCTTCCTCCTCAAGGTCCCCCTCCTGGTGGAAGAGCTCTATAGCCTGGGAGAGGCAGGCTTCTGCTTTGGCTATGTCTCCCAGATCAAGGCAGCACTGTCCCAGGCGGCCGGCAGAGCGGGCGGCAAGGAAAATATCGGTGTCTGCCAGAGCAGAAAGCCCTCTCTCATATCTCTCCGCCGCCTCGCTGACTCGACCCTCTTGAAAGAAGAAGTCCGCCATCCGGATAAGGATCCTGGCGGCAGCGCCATCCTCTCCTGCCTCTTCCAGGATGAGGCGGGCCTGCGCGAGACAGCTCTCCACCCGTCTGGACTCACCTCTCATCTGATGGATGGTGGAGATAGCGTCCAGAGAGGATGCCAGGCCCTTGCTGTCCTGCAGCTTCCGGCAGAGGGTGCCGCTCTTTTCATAGAACTGCTGCGCCTCATCCAGCTCCCCCTTCTCCGCAGAGATCTCCCCCAGAGCATAGAGGGCTTGCGATCTGCCTGCCAGGTCGCCCTCATCCAGAAGATCCATGGCCTGAGAGTAGCACTCCCGGGAAGCAGCCAGATCCCCCTGCAGGCGGCAGGCCCGGCCCATATTGACCAAAATCTCATGGATATGAGCCGTCTCCTCCTCAGCGGCCTGGCCCAGGGAAAGGGCTTTTCTGTAGTACTGTACCGCCCGATCCCAGTTTTCGTCCTCGCTGTAGAGGACCCCCAAAGAGAGATAGGCAGATGACTGCATCAAATCCTCTTTCTGCTCTCTGGCCAGATCGAGGCTGCGCAAAAAATACTCCTCAGCCGCCTGCCGGAAGTATAGGGCATGGGCCACCCGGCCCAGATCAAACCAATCCCGGGAATTGCCGGAGGGGGCGAGATGCCCGGCCATCTCCGCCAGCCTCTCTTGAACCTGATTCTCGTCTGTTGAGAGAAAGGCGCTCACAAAGGAGGAGAGGGGGCCGGTGTCTCCCAAGGAGAGGCTCTTGAGCTGCTCCGGATCGCAGCCATTGCCCTGGCCAAGGGCCTCGGCCAGAAGGCCGAGCAAAGGCAGGCCATCTGTCCCGGTCATGCTTTCATTGCCCCCCGCCTCTGGGAATGAATATTCATTCCCTTGAAAAACGGCTGCCTCAGACGAGATGAGCCGGATAGAGACAAGGCCCGTCCGGGTCTGCCGCTGCCTCTGTCCTCTAAAGAACCTGTATCAAGCATCCAGTACCCCCCTCGATAAAATATTAGACGATAAGCTATTTTAGCTGTATTATAGCATATAAAATCTTCTCCTAAAAGGGCAGCAAAAAAGATGATGCTGCTCTTCTGAGGAATGTATTCATATGATCAGGAGGAGATAAGCTCCAAATTAGAGGTTTTCATGCAGATGAAGTCGCCATGTGAGCAAATTGTATGGGATGTGCTGCCCAGCATCAGGGCAGCCATTGCTGAGGAGCTGATCAAAAGAGGAATATCTCAAAAAGAGGTCTCCAGGATGCTGGGCATCACTCCTCCTGCTGTCTCCCAGTACCTCTCCAAGAAGAGAGGCTACAATATAGAATTTCGGGAGGACATTCGCCAGGCTATAGGGGTTCTGGCCGAGGATCTGATTAAAGAGGATATTAAAGGGGCTGATCTGGTCAAGAGGATCTGTTCCATCTGCCGTATGCTTCAGGATGACGAGACTGCCTGTATATCCACCAAATGCAAGGGCCTTTAGAAGATGAATCAGGCCGATAAACTGGAAGAGCTGAAGGAGAAAATCAGGGAAAAGCAACGTCTTCTCGTATCCTATTCGGGTGGAGTGGACAGCTCTCTTCTCGCTCTTCTTGCCCGGGAGGCTCTGGGTGACAGCGCTCTGGCGGTTATCCTGGACAGCGAGACCCTGCCCCGAAGTGAACTCGGGCAGGCTGTAGCTTTAGCCGAATGCATGGGCCTGAATTTTCGGGTCGCCAGGCACAATATTCTGGAGCAGGGGCCTTTCCGGGATAATCCTCTTAATCGCTGCTACATATGCAAGAAGAGCGCCATAGCCCTTTTAAAGAGCATTGCCGCGGAAGAGGGCATAAGCTGCATCGCCGATGGGCTGAACCGCGACGACTGCCAGCAATGGCGGCCAGGAACTGTTGCCTGTGATGAGGAGGGAATCTGGCATCCCTTTGTGGAAGCGGGCATGGGCAAAGAGGATATCCGGGCACTGGCCCGCAAACTCGACCTTCCTGTCTGGAACAAGCCCTCCTCGGCCTGCCTTGCCAGCAGGATCCCCTACGGTCAGCCCTTAAACCGGCAGACGCTCCTAATGGTGGAGGCGGCAGAGGATCTCCTGAAGAGCCTTGGCTTCGGGCAGCTCCGGGTGAGGGCGGACGGAGGGGGAGCCAGAATTGAGCTGGAGAAGCTGGAGATGGAAAGGGCCCTGAAGATGGGAGAGAATATTGCCTGCAAGCTGAAAGGCCTTGGCTTTTCATATGTCTCCTTGGACCTGGAGGGCTATCGCAGCGGAAGCATGGATGAGGTCTTATGGACGTCGAGAGATTAAGACGGGATTATCCCATACTCCAGGAGATCATCTATCTGGACAGCGCCTCCACCAGCCTGACCCCGGAGCCCGTGCTGCAGATGGTGCTGGACTACTATAGAGAATACAAGGCTAATGTGGGGCGAGGGGTCTACCGCACCGCCCAGATGGCAGATCAGCGCTACCGGGATGCCCACGGCAAGGCNNGCAGATTTCATAGGGGGCGGAGAAGAAGGCCTGACCGTACTGACCAGGAATGCCACCGAGTCGATCAACATCATCTCCCGGGGCCTGAACTGGAAGAAGGGCGATGGAATCGTCACCACTCTTTTAGAGCACCACTCCAACCTTTTGCCCTGGATCAGACAGAAGCAGCTCGGCGCCGATCTGAAGATCGTGAAGCCGGACAGTGACGGTCTTCTGGACCTCTCCGATTTAGACAGCGCCATAAAGAAGAAAACCCGGATGGTGGCAGTCAGCCAGGTCTCCAATTCCCTGGGAACTGTTCTTCCCATCAAGGAGATAGGAGAGATCTGCCGGGATCGTGGGGCGGCCCTGCTGGTGGACGGCGCTCAGTCCGTGCCCCATATGCCCTTGAATGTAGAGGACCTGCATTGCGACTTTCTCTGCTTCTCCGGCCACAAGATGCTCTCTCCCATGGGGGCGGGAGTCCTCTGGATGAGAAAGGAGGAGGGAGTCGAGCCTCTGCTGGTGGGAGGGGGCATGGTAGAGGACGCCGATGTGGATGGCTATGTGGCCAAGAAGGGATATGAGGGCTACGAGGCCGGCACACCGGACATAACCGCGGCCATAGGCCTGGGCCGGGCCATGGATTATCTAACGGATGTGGGAATGGAAAAGATCCACAGCCATGAGCAGAGGCTGGCTTTGCGGCTGGTAGAAGGGCTGCAGGGGATAAAGGGCGTGGTGGTTTACGGACCTTCTCCCGGTCGGGGCAGGAGAAGCGGCGTGGTCTCCTTCTCTGTGGAGGGGCTGCTGCCCCATGAGGTGGCAATGATGCTGGATCAGGCGGCAGGAATATGCGTTCGATCCGGGCAGCACTGCTGCATTCCTCTGATGAAGCATCTGGGCCTGAAATACGGTACAGTGCGGGCCTCGGTGTATCTGTATAACACCGAGGCGGAGATAGATAAGCTTCTGGCCACAGTGGAGCAGATCGCCAGGATGGCCTGATGGGAGCGGCGGACAGATCATGGGGGAAAGAGGGGCATCACAAGAAATGATGGATGATTATGAATGCATTAAGCTCGACGGCGAAGGCCGTCAGGCAGGACTCTGCCCGGTGGTGGTGGAGGCCCCTCTCTCCATATTCATCAACGGCCGCCACTTCGCCACGGCCATGATCTCTCCTAACCACCGGGCGGAGTTCGTGACCGGCCACTTCTATTCTGAGCGGATCATATCCGGGAGGGAGGAGATGCAGTCTCTGGAGATCGAGGGCGATGTGGCCCGGGCCGTGATCTCTCACCCACTGCGGGCCATAGTCCCCCGTCGGCCCATAGTGAGCGGCTGCGGAGGCATAGCCTCATTCCTGGACCAGGCCAAGCTTCCCAGGATCGATTCTGATCTCAAGATCGATATAGAGCAGGCCCGAGAGGCCATGGCTGCCATATCCCTATCCGAGCTCCATATGGCCACGGGAGGAGTGCACTGTGTAGGCCTCTTCGGGGATGGCGAGCCCATAATCATCGAGGATATCGGCAGGCACAATGCCCTGGACAAGGCCATAGGCTCTTCACTGATGCGCCGAAATGGATTTGATTTCGGCAGAAGCTACGTGGCCTGCACCGGCCGGGTCTCATCGGACATGGCTCTCAAATGTTCTGTGGCCGGAATTCCCCTGGTCCTATCCCGGGGAGCCACCACCAGCCTGGCCATATCCATTGCCCAGAGGACGGGCCTGTGCATCATCGGCTTTCTGAGGGGAAAGAGGATGACCGTCTACTGCCATGGCCACAGGCTGGAAGGCTGAGGCGGCCGGGTGAGAGCATGAAGTGCACCATCTGCGGCAGTCCCGCAGTAATCTCCCTAAAGCGCAATGGCAATTACCTCTGCCTGGATCATTTCATCTCCTATTTTGAGGCGAAGGTGGAAGAGACTGTTCTTTCCGGAGGCATGATAGCAGAAAAGGAGAGGATAGCCGTTGCCGTGAGCGGGGGCAAGGACAGCACCGCTCTTCTCTTCTGCCTCTATCGCATTCTCTCCGGGCGGGAGGTGGAACTGGTGGCGATCACCGTG
The DNA here is from genome assembly GCA_002505805.1 of Methanosaeta sp. UBA80. Taxonomy (GTDB): domain Archaea; phylum Halobacteriota; class Methanosarcinia; order Methanotrichales; family Methanotrichaceae; genus Methanothrix. The sequence continues at coordinate 10,446 of DAWB01000047.1, forward strand.
GACGAGGGCATAGCCGGCTACCGGGACGACACCATCCAGGCGGCAAAGGCCATAGCCAGGCAGCTGGGAGTAAAGCAGCATATGGTCTCCTTCCGGGAGGAGTACGGCTCCAGCCTGGACCGGATGGTATTGGGAAAGCGTGTCGCTCCCTGCACCTACTGCGGCGTATTTCGCAAGCACGCCCTCAACCGGGCCGCCAGAACGCTGGGCGCGGATAAGATCGCCACCGGGCACAATCTGGATGACGAGGCCCAGACGGTGATGATGAATTATCTCAAGGGGGACCTGGAGCGACTGATGCGCCTGCGGCCCCGGCGGGCCCAGAAGGGGCTGGTGCCCCGCATCAAGCCCCTAAGGATGATGCCGGAAAAGGAGATCGCCCTCTACTGCATGGTCAATGGAATATTCTTTCAGTCGCGGGAGTGCCCCTATGCCAGCTTATCTCTTCGGGCCGAAGTGAGGGATATGATGAACTCCCTGGAGAGCCAGTTTCCGGGAACCAAGCTCTCCACAGTGCAGGGATTCGAGAGTCTGGATCAAAGAATGAAGGGAGATTGGGCTCAGATGGATCTGGCCGCCTGCCGGAAGTGCGGCGATCCATGCGTGGGAGAGAGGTGTAAGGCTTGCCAGCTTCTGGAAGAGATTAAGTAGATTAATTTATTCTAAGGATTAATTTTTTAACCCCTTCATTTCTGATGGAGATTAAAGCAATAGCTCAATCTGAATTGAAGTTTAGCCCGATTTGCTCTTGACATAGCCTGGAAGGCTTGCCGGATCTCATGCCTGGCCCGGCCATACAGGCATCTTTTTAAGATGGGAAGAGGCAAGAAGAGATCCGCCAGAGTGTAGTGAGGTGACAGTATGCCGGTGAGCAAGAAACAATTAGAGAAGCTGAACAAGATAAAGAAGGCCAAAGCGGAGGAGCTATCCAAGCAGGCAGATGCAGGGAGCAAGGCAGCCAAGAAGAAGCTCAAGAAGCTGGAGAAGAAGATCAAGTGATCCTGTTGGCCCAACTCCATTCCAAGAGATAAGAGGTGCCGCCCATTCGTCTCATCCTGTGCGGCTGGAAGAACAGAGAGCAGATCGAGCTGCTAGAGCTGTACCGGGGCGAGACCATGGTGTAGGGACAGGCGAAAAGAGGAGCAGAGAACTGAAGAGAAGCTTGCTTGGGGGCAAAGGCCTGGAAGCAGGAAGCCTGGAGTTGCAGGAGTTATTCGGACAAATTCTGTTTCGTCCCTCACATCTCCAGGATTGCATATTCCTAAAATCGCCTGTTACTTCAGACCATCACTGAAAAGCAATAAATGCTTAGAGATAATTATGATAATTCTATATGACTGAAAAATCAATTATCGAGCTTGACGATATGAACTGGGAACTACTGGTTGAAAAGGAAGGAAAACCTATGGTAGTTATGTTCTACAGCCCCACTTGCCCACACTGCTTGGCCATGATGCCCCATTTCGAAAGATATGCAGATGAATTTAAGGGCAAGATCTCATTTGCCAGAATCGATATAACCCGGAATCCATTTTCCGTTAGCAGATACGGTGTCATGGCCACTCCCACTTTCAAGTTCTTCTGTTCCGGACTCCCGGTACAAGAGGTCGTGGGCGAGATATATCCCACTCTGCTCAAGAAGATTACAGAAGATGCACTGGAGTATGGAAGCTCATGTGCATCAAGATCCACGCCAATCGATTTTAATATAGGCTATGCATGAAAACACCGGCTACAGACAATATGCTCTCTTCAAAAATTCCCCAAATTAAGTGCCAATGCGAATATAGAAACAGACTTCTTTTATCTTAAGACCGACAATATGGTATTGGTGTGAGGCATGGAACAGCATCATCAGCATAATACTGCCCGCTTGGCTGAAGAAGAGAAAGATCGGGATACTAATGGTCAAAGATTATCCGATCATGTCCATGAAGTCCAGCCAAGTCCTTCTCACGATAAGATGACGCCCAGCCATCAGGGCCATGTGGCTCACGGTGATATGATCCAGGACTTCAAGAGAAGGCTGATCGTCTCCGTCATTCTGACTGTACCTGTCCTTATTCTATCCCATCATATACAACAATTTTTTGGATTCAGTCTGCGGTTTCCAGGATCAGAGATCCTTCTATTCCTGCTAGCCTCCGTGGTCTACTTCTACGGAGGCTATCCCTTCTTTGCGGGCTTCAAAGATGAATTGAAAAAAAGACTGCCCGGCATGATGACATTGGTGGCCGTGGCCATAACCGTAGCCTATCTCTACAGCTCTGCAGTTGTCTTCGGACTATCAGGTATGGACTTCTTCTGGGAACTGGTGACTTTGATCGACATCATGCTGCTCGGTCACTTGATCGAGATGCGTTCGACCATGGGAGCTTCACGAGCATTGGAAGAGTTGGCCAGGATCCTGCCTTCTCAGGCCCACCTGATCGAAGATGGCGAGGTACGCGAGGTTAATGTATCCGATTTAAAGCCCGAAGATCGCGTTCTGGTTAAGCCCGGCGAAAAGATCCCTGTCGATGGCCAGGTATTGGAGGGAGCTACGGATGTGAACGAGTCCATGCTCACCGGTGAGTCTCAACCAGTTATCAAGAAAGTTGGCGATGAGGTCATGGGCGGCTCAATCAATGGCTCAGGATCTATAACTGTGGCAGTCAAGAAAACGGGTAAAGATACCTACCTGAGCCAGGTGATTGAGCTGGTCAAGCAGGCCCAAGAGAGCCGATCGAGAACTCAAGATCTGGCTAACAGAGCGGCATTTGTGCTTACAGTAGTGGCATTGGCGGTTGGAAGCCTCACCTTTGCGGCATGGCTGATTTATGGCAAGGAATTCGCCTTCGCCATAGAGAGAGCGGTTACCGTGATGGTCACAGCATGCCCACATGCACTGGGACTGGCTATTCCCTTGGTCGTCGCTGTATCTACATCTCTTGCCGCCAAGTCCGGGCTTCTTGTCCGTGACAGGCAAGCCTTCGAGAGCGCCAGGGATATCAAGGCAGTTGTATTCGACAAGACGGGCACTCTAACTGAAGGTCGTTTTGGGCTCACTGATATTCTGCCCTTAGAAGAGAAGGACAGGGACAGGATTCTGGCCCAGGCCTCGTCTCTGGAAGGGAGAGCCGAGCATCCTATAGCCAGAGCATTGATGGAGATTGCAGAGGATAGAGGACTGCCGATCTATGATGTAGAGCATTTTCATCTTATTCCCGGGGAGGGGATCCAAGGCCGGATCGAAGGCCGACATCTGAAGATCGTAAGTCCGAATTATCTTCGCCAGCACGGCATAGCCCGGGATGCAAAACTGGAGGATCTGATGCATCAAGGCAAAACTGTGGTCGTACTTCTGGAAGACGATAGGCCTTTAGGAGCATTGGCTCTGGCGGATATTGTTCGCAAAGAATCCCGTGAGGCTGTAAACGCGCTTAAATCCATGGGCATAAGATGTATGATGCTGACCGGAGACAACCGATACGTGGCGGAGGCAGTATCTAAAGAGCTGGGCCTGGATGAGTTCTTTGCCGATGTTCTGCCGGGGGAGAAGGCAGAAACGATTAGGAAGATACAGAAAGAGTTTTCAGTGGTCATGGTCGGGGACGGCGTAAACGATGCTCCCGCTCTGGCCCAGGCTGATGTGGGGATAGCCATCGGAGCGGGAACTCAGGTGGCCATACAGACAGCGGACATTGTACTGGTCAGAAATAACCCTGGAGATGTGGTCAATATCATCAAGCTGTCCCGCAAGACCTATTCCAAGATGCTGCAGAACCTATTCTGGGCCACGGGGTATAACGTTCNNCTTATTGCCATTCCCCTGGCGGCTGGCGTGCTTTATTCCTGGGGCATTCTGCTCAGTCCTGCGGCAGGAGCTTTACTGATGAGCCTAAGCACTGTGATTGTGGCGGCTAATGCCAAGACTCTGAAATATCAAAGTGCGCCTTTGGCAAATGACTGATGCAGGCTACCAGATTTAATTCCGGCTCATCACCTCATCTTATTCTGTTTCATCTTTCTGTTAATTATAGTGCCGCACCCAAAGATTGAAACTAATTATCGATATCATTGAGCCAATCGATAGGTCGAATAAGTATCATTCATTTGGTTCAGCACTATAACTGGTTTTCACATGAAGGTGAGTCCAAAGAAAAGCATCAATCCCGTTAGAAGTGCTATGGCGGCGAGTGCTGAAATAATCCGTCCCAGATTGCAATGCTTTTTATGGAAAAATATTCCATTAATTAAAAGGTAGATCGATAGCAATAGTGTCGCTAAGCCGATCCATGCATGAATGGTGAAAAGATCTAGAGGAAAGAATCGAATGCGCCCTGCAGAGATGTAGCCAATCAGGCCAAGAATCCCAAGGGAAGCAATAGTAATGCTTAAAGCTTTATGATTTCGGTTTAAAAATTTGAAAACTAAAAATAAAATTAAAATTGCGGCAATGAATGAGGGAACACAATGTAGTGGATTGAACACCATCGAATTTTACCGATTTTTGTCTCCTTAAACGTTATGGCAATTCAGGGCGATGCATTCCAAATATCCCACATGTTTTTCCAACCTTCACCTGCTCTCTTCCAGACTACAACATACTTGATGTTCTGTTCGGATGGTGTGCCGCCTTGAGGATGAATTTTGAGAACGCCTGTGCCTCTTTCGACTGCAAAATCACCGCTTACAGATACCTCTACTGTATTCAAAATTACCTCTTTCACACCTGATGTCATAACGGATTTCCAAAACTCTTCAATTGCTTTTTTACCGTGGATCATATCCCCATCTGGCGGAAAGACGACTGCGTCATTGGCAAATCCCGACGCTGTTATTGATGCGTTGCTTTTTAAAAATCCTTCAGAAAAAATTTTATTAGCAGCATCTATAGCCATCTTTATGTCATTTGTCATATACCATCAACTCACAAGTCTTTAAATCATTTCCATCATTTTCAAGGATTCCTCTAAGGATAACGCAGGATTCACATGAGGAATTCCCAAATTTCTGAATGGATAGGTTATCTTCAGGATTGCTTCTTCGTTTGAAGCATCAAAAATTGCCACCGAGATATGTCTGCCTATTAGAAGATATCTTCCTATCACCTTGACTTCTTTCGGGTATTTGAATTCTCTCCAAAGTTTGTTGACCTCGTCTGTGTGTTCTGGCTTAAACTCGAACCACATCACAAATAACATATTTCCACCTTCCTAGCTGGTCTTTGAACTATAGCACGTTCTACCATGGTGGGAGATTCTACAATATCTTTCTTTTCAGGATCTGCCATATTGCTCACCTGCCTAATTCGTCTTCGATTAATATTTCCTTCACATTTTTTTGGAGAAAGTAGAATAGAATATGGTTGCTCATGCTTCTAAGAGCAACCATAGAATCTGTCTATGATGCTATACCACCAATTCTTTGCCTGCTTCCTGCCAGGCAGGAATTCCTCCTTGCACAACCCATGCATCGCGGTCACCGAATACTCTGAGCATAGCTGCAGCAAAAGCTGAGTTTGTATCGTAAGTGCAGATGACTGCAATTTTCTTATCGGAAGGAACGGCATCCATATCCGAGACGATATTCGTGAACGGAATGTTCATAGAATTGGAAATATGCCCTGATGCATAGTTTGCCTCAGGTCTTACATCTAGGATGACCCAATTTGCCATTTCGGTTTCATCCTCAGTTGCATCAATCACATCTGAAATCGGTATTAGATACAAACCGTTATCGATCATGCCTTTCATAAATTCATCTGCTTTGAGCATATAGTTCGGCGAAGTATCTTGCCCTGCTGCCAATACGGTAGGTGCCAGTATCAGTGCAGCTAATATTACCACAATAATCCTTTTCATAGATACCACTGCTTTAATATGCGCTGAAAAGATATTTAAGTTTTACTGCAAAATGACAAATTGATCTATTATTGGCAACTAATTTGTCAAAATATAATTAATTATAATGCTAAATGCTTTTCTTGGGTAAAATCCAAGAATTTCCAGTCGAGTTATCCTTCCAGGACGGATGATTTCGAATTATTGAGAGGAAAGTTTTGGTTTATGCAAATATCATGTGATCTTGCACGGCAATGCGATAGCATTTCCTCCTCAGAAATTATAACTCAATAGCATCCGATCTCTTTATTGGACATTTCACCGATTTCCAACCAGCGATGCCGCCCAGGATAACCACCAGGTCCTTCCAGCCATGACGTTCAAGGTAGCTTGCAGCGATCATGGAGCGTAGGCCGCTGCCACAGAAGATATAGACCTTTCTGTCTTTGGGCACCTCAGCTCTTCGTTCTGAAATCTGTGTGATATGAATATGCTGCGCTCCAGATATCCGGCCATCATTATTAAGTTCTGGTTCACTTCTGACATCCAAAATCGAGGGCTTAAAACTCTCATCCAAAAGATGGCAGAGGTCCTGTACATGTATAGTCTGCTGTGAATAGGATTGCAATCCTGCCATGTGCCAGCTTAGCATGCCACCTGCCAGGAAGCCTGAGATGTCATCAAAGCCAAGACGAATAAGAATATGGACAACTTCCTTGGTGTCATTGCCTTCAGTGACCAGCAAAATGGGTCTCTCATAGCTGAGGAACCATCCCGCAAAGCTTGCCAGTCCATTTAGCCATATGAATTGCGCATTTGGGACGTGTGCAGCCGCAAAGCCCAACTCCATGCGGGTGTCAACGATTTGGGCATCATCGACCAGGTCAGCAAAATCCCTCGGGCTTAGTGGGCGGGGCACAGGGATTGTACTGAGAATTGGCTCACCCTGCAAATTGATCTTTTCCATCTTGCGAAAGTAAGGTGGCCTCTCAAGGTGGGTCTGCAATAGGGCTTCGATGAAATCTTCTTTGCTTTTAGCTTTTAGTCTGAGATTGCTGATCCGCTCCAGGCCGATACTGGTCCATGGTCTTTCTGATATGGATTCACCGCAGACAGAGCCTGCTCCATGAGCCGGACAGACTACAACACCATCTCCTAAGGGCAAAAGCCTTTGAAAGATGCTCTCGTAAAGTAAACCAGCCATCTCAGATGCCATTTCTTCACCCAACAAATCTATACGTCCAACGTCACCGGCGAAAAGCGTATCACCTGTGAATATTGCCCAGGCTAATCCTTTTGAATCTCGAAGCAAATAACTCATGCTCCCCGGAGTATGACCTGGCGTGGGAATGGCTTCGATTACCAGTCGACCTATTTTCCATTTCTGGTCTGGGATAGCAGCTTTACCGTACATGTAATCCCATTGGTCATCTACATGCCAAACCTTTGCACCTGTGCGTTTTGCCAGATCCATGGAGCCTACTAAGTAGTCTTCATTGCGATGGGTCTCCAGAATATGAGAGATTCTCATGCCCTCTAAGGAAGCTTTTTCGATATAGACTTCATGATCTCTCCTGGGGTCTATCACAATAGCATCATTTTTATCGCCGACGAGGTACGAATAATGGGCCAGACCTCTTGATATTATCCTCTCAAAGAGCATGATTTTCTCCATTTACTAATATATTATATAATTCGCCTAATGGACTAATCGCCAAAAAATATCCAATTCTAACTTTCCTTGCCGATTTCTTCCTCCATATCTGCAACACTGATCACATAGTCGATGTCGAACAATTGTTGTGTCCCATCTTTCTGCTCAAGAACAATGGCGGAATCATTAAAATCCAAGAGCTTGCCGGACACTGGTTGGAATCTTCCACCTTCTATTAGCATCTTTATTTGTCTTCCTTTCCTTCCTTCAAGAAAATTTCTGACTATATCACAACATTCCATATTTTCACCTCATTAACGAATTTTCTCTCTTGTTTAGTTTGTCCTTTGACCAGAACTATCCGTTCTATCTGAAGAGCTCTTCTACCACTGCTGTTAGAATGGGACTCGCCTGGTCGACAACATTGGCCTCATAGAGCCATCCTTTATGCTCAGGGAGGACTCCGTTGACCATGATCGCTTTGCCCTCATACTCCGTCAAGTTTATCTCATGGGAAGCCACCAATTCTTCGGCTATAGATGCTGGTTTAGATATTCGCGTTAGCCTCACTGTGCAGCATTGGGGGCGAGGCATTAAAATTGAGAAACGTCCGCCCTGCACTATGCCTAGAAATTTATCCATCTCTCCATCCTCCTTTTATTATCCAATGATTTACAATCATTGAATATGTAGTTATGAAGTATTTATTTAAATAACTTGTCAGAGGGGAGGATGAGAATGAAATATCCAGAATGGCTGACCAAAGCCCTTCTTCACGCTTT
>DAWB01000106.1 GCA_002505805.1 Methanosaeta sp. UBA80
GAGCCACATCGCCCTCACCGAGGATCCCAAGGAGGCGGGAAAGAAGATCATGCGGGCTATCACCGGAGGTAGACAGAGCCTGGCCGAGCAGAAGAAGATGGGCGGCGAGCCGGAGAAGTGCTCGATTTATGAGTTCCTGGTCTTCCACCTCTCCGACGATGACGAAGAGCTTTTAGAGCTGGATGCGGCCTGCCGCTCCGGCAGACGCATGTGCGGAGCATGCAAGAAGGATGTGGCGGAGAGGATAGAGAGGTTCCTTCGAGAGCACCAGCAGGCTCGGGAAGCGGCCAGAGAGATGCTGCCGGAGTTCGGCATCAAGCCTTAGCGGGAAGGGTCGGTGGCCTGATAAGCCCCATTGAAATGCGAAATTGCAGCGGAGCGAGGCTATCAATCTCTGCGAATCCCAGGGGTGGCCAGGTACCATCTGCCTTTTTTCCCTTTCATGAACTGCATGGCTCCAGCATAATCATCGAAATAAAAGGACTCCTTGCTATCCAGATTAATTATGGTTATCCGGCTCTCTACCGAGATTCCCTTTTGCTGGAGCACATCTTCTATCTCCCGCCGCAGCCTGCTCTTTTTCCTGATGATCTGGCCCCTGTCATCTGAAACATGCTCCTGCTCTTCTTCAGTCACAGTCCCGACCCCCTACAGCCTTGCCTCTTTAGCCCGGCTTACCGCCCATCGCATGAACTTTACAGAGGGGAATTCATGCACTGATGTGGCCATGATCAAGCCCTGGCCGAGCTCGCCCACTACCAGAATCGCCCTGCCTTTTTCGTCCTCTAATACCGTCTCAAATCCCTGGCCGGGAATGAGAAATCCATCGCATTCCGGGGTACTGGTGCAGAGGATGCAGGTGCACTCATGCCTGGATGGGCTTATGCTCCGAGAGCCCAGTTCGCAGACATATTCCAGAGGCAGCGGAAGCCAGTCGTATCTGTGCTCAGCCACCATGGGGCCGAATACAGTCAAAATCCCTCCCTCTTTCACAAAATCGGCGACTCTGGAGCTGGCCCTCTGCAGGCCAGCAAGGGCTTTGGAGTAGAGGGGATTGGCAAATCCGGTGGGAATAATGATCACCTTGAACCTGGGCAGGAAGGGGCTGCCCAATAGATCGGCAGAGACGAACTGGTAGCTCACCCCGGCCTCTGCGAACAGCTTCTGATAGAGAAAGCTGCTCTCTCCGATAAAGGCAATATCAGACATAGCAGTGCGTTTTGTCTTCTCCCAGGGGGATAGCCTTTGTGGTTTCTTCGGGACTCTACAGTTTCTTCGGGCTCTATCAGATTGGGTTTGCCATTTTTCTCCATTAAGCTTATTACTAAATAACATCTGGATACCACTGCGATTATATATGGAACAGGAATTAATGAGGATCGGGGTCTCTCTGCCGGAGAAGCTGCTCTCCCGCTTTGATGAGATCATTTTGCAGCGCGGTTACTCATCACGCTCAGAGGGCATCCGGGATGCCATCCGCAACTACATAGTCCATTATGAGTGGATGAGCGATGTGCAGGGAGAAAGGGTGGGTGTGATCACACTGGTCTACTCCCACAGCCAGAGGGGTCTGGTGGACAATCTCACAGAGATCCAGCATGAGGCGGGGAGCATCATCCAGTCCAGCCTGCATGTTCATCTGGACCACGACAACTGCCTGGAGGTAATCGTCCTGCGTGGTGAAGGCCAGGATGTGAGACGTGCGGCAGAGAAGATGATGTCCCTGAAGGGAGTCAAGCACGTAAAGCTCACCACCACCTCTATGGGAAAAGAGCTCTAGCCGCAAAGTCGAAGCATAAATATCATGAATTTCCAGGAGATAATTCCCGAAGTGGCAGCCATTGAGGTTGATGGACAGACGAGGCTGGCCAGCAAGAGCGACGATCCCCTGCCGGTTTATGGAGAGCGTATACTGGAGGGCTATAGAACCTGGGATCCCTTCCGCTCCAAGCTCGCCGCCCTGCTGCTGAAGTGCAGCCGACCAGCCCTCAGGCTGGATCGCGATTCAAAAGTCCTCTACCTGGGAGCGGCCACGGGCACCACGGTCAGCCATGTCAGCGATATAGTCTGTCGCGGCCTGGTCTATGCCGTGGAGTTCTCGCCCAGGGCCATGCGCGATCTGATCCGGCTGTGTGAGAGGCGCAGGAATATTGTGCCCATCCTGGCCGATGCATCCCATCCTGAGGATTATGCCTTTATGGTTGAGCCTGTTGACCTGGTCTACCAGGATGTAGCCCAGAGAAACCAGGCCGAAATCGCATCCATCAATTGCCTTAGGTACCTCAAGCCCGGCGGCGATCTTGTCCTCATGCTTAAAACCCGCTCCGTAGATGTCGGCGCCAGTCCCCAGGCCGTACTCTCCCAGGAAAAGAAAAAGCTAAAGGCCCTGGAGTTCTATGACATCCTGGATCTGCTTCCCTTTCATAAGGACCACTGGGCCATGCTGGCCAAAAAACCGCTGTAACTCTCTTCTCCCAGACAGAACTGTTTTAGGGCGTCTTAGCTCACCAGCTTCCTGATCTCATCGATTATGATATTTGGCAGAAGCCGGATGTAGCCCACCAGCGGGATCCTAGCCCTGGCCACTCCGATGACCCACTCATCTTTTACCGGGGTCAGAAAGCTGATGCCCTCTCCCACAAAAGTGCCGTTTGCCGTTTTGTAGATGATCAGGCCTACATTCTTGTCCAGATAGACATCGCTGCCCACTGCCATGAGTTCATCTCTATGGGCATCGATGTAAGACAAATTGGCGGAGCCGAAGATCTGCCCAGCCATCTGATCGATAACCTCATTATGATCTCCCTTGGTGATGTATCCGGAGAAAGGAGCAGCATGCCCGCCTTCCCACATGGGATCTCCCGCTTCTACATATCTAAGAGCCCTATGGATGATTGGGGTGGCCTTCTCCTTGCTGGGGGTAAATCCGATGAGCATCTTGAGCTGGTCCAGCAGATTGAAGCTGGCTTTGCCGTAAGGCCGGTATAGTATGACATCGCCGGGATTATTAAAGGTGGCATAGCCGGTCTTCTCTGCCTCCTCCCAGGGGATCACATCTGTGCGCGAAGCTCCCTGAACCACTACTATATCTCCAATATTGAGATTGGGAACCATGCTTCCCGATTCCACGGCAACCATTGGCGTCCAGAGGCCCAGCAGCAATTGGGATAGCAGGGATATTCCTCCTACCACCACCACCACGAAGATTATGTCCTTGACCGGGCCGGGAAGAGGCAAATTGTCAAACCACTCAGTGATTCTCATCAACCAGCTTTATCCGTTGGTAGGCGCTTATACTCCTTTCGATGCAGCGCATATCTGGCAGTCGGATCGCACCGGTTCATGATCCCGGCCGGGAGATTGTGCAGAGGCTTGCCGAGATGGGCTACCAACTGGAACCTGGCGCTCTTAAGATCATCTGTAGCTATTCCGGGAGCAAGGATGAGCTATTGCGCCGGATCGTAGATCAGAGTGATGGATCTGTGGCGGTGATAGATTCCTCTCAGGTCTCTTGCATTCTCTCTTCCTCCGCTGCCTCAGCCATCCAGCAGGACCGTCGGGCCTTGTCTCCCATCTCTGCTCCTGATGTCCCCGGCAGGCTGTCCTCCTTTGCATCATCTCCTATACAGGTAGATTCATGCGCTGAGCTGAAATGCGATATAACCGGTCGCTCCACCTGTGTGGGGGACTACAACGATTTTGTGCATTATTTTCGCGATAGATACGCCAAGATACGGGAGATGTTGTCCAGAAGGCTCAGCTCCCGCCCCATCGAGTCCCTGGGCAAGAGCACAGCCGGGCGGGATGTCTCTGTTATCGGAATGGTCATGGAAGTGCGGATCACGGCTAAAGGCAATCGGGTGATTGAGCTGGAGGACCCCACCGGATTGATTACTGCAGTTATACAGAAGGATGCAGAGATCTACGAGCAGTCCGGGCAGATCATCACCGACGAGGTCATTGGCGTCACCGGGACCTCGGACGGCAACGGAAGGCTCTTTGTCAAGTCCCTGCTCTGGCCGGATATGCCCAGCCAGACCGCCCCCCTGGAGAAAGGCAGCGGCTGTGCTCTCCTGCTTTCCGATCTGCATGTGGGAAGCAGGTACTTCATGGCCGAGGCCTGGGGCAGCTTCCTCTCCTGGCTTAACGGCGAGGATGACGACCCCTCCGGGCTGTCCTCTCAGGTGCGCTACATCGTCATCGCCGGGGATCTGGTGGACGGCATAGGCATCTATCCCGGCCAGGAAAATGATCTGGAACTGAAGGATATCTATGCCCAGTACCAGGCGGCAGCCCGTTATCTAAACGGCATCAGAAAGGACATAAAGGTGATTATATCTCCCGGCAATCATGATATTGTGCGCCAGGCCGAGCCCCAGCCATCTCTTCCTGATGAGGTTCGCGGTTATTTCCGGGAGGATATGCTCTTTGTGGGCAATCCCGCTTGGATTACANNGATCTACCATGGCCGGAGCATAGATGACCTGGTCCTGCGCCTGCCGGGGATCTCCTATGCTGCACCGGAGAAGGCCATGATTGAGATGCTGAGAAGACGACATCTCTCACCGATCTATGGCAGTCGCGTATCCATCGCGCCGGAGCATGAGGATCATTATGTCATCTCCCGTCCACCGGCCATATTGCACTGCGGCCATGTCCATACCGTGGGCATCGCCAGGTACAAGGGCGTCTTGGTAGTCAATAGCGGGACCTGGCAGTCCCAGACCGATTTTCAGAAGAAGATG
>DAWB01000049.1:0-16040 GCA_002505805.1 Methanosaeta sp. UBA80
GGCGTAACTCCGGAATGTCGGATGGAGCGCTTTTGCTTCCCAGATCTGAAAAGATGGTACCCGATTGAGACTCTACCTGAATGCAAAGCCGGGTACCAGCCAGCTTTACTTTAATTATGGGATTTTATAATTTTGACATCGGAGGGGCGGGTCACCTCGATCTCCTCCCGACCCTGATAGTCCTTCTGCATACCCCTTACCCATAATCGATCTCCTCTTTTCAGGCNNTCCCAATATCTTCTCAGCTCCAGCCTGGCGGGTGATGAATATCGGAAGGGGGGTGGAATCGATGGATACCAGAATATGTCCTCCGCTCTTGGTGGGCTTTATCTCCTCAACCAGTCCCTCCGCCAATGCTATCATCCCTGAATCGTATCTTTCCGGAAGAGGAGAAGCAGAGACGCTATCATTTCGGCCATCGTCCGGAGCAAAAGCCCAGAAGGCCACAGCCAGAGACCCCAGAGCCATGAGGAGGAGAACAAAGACCATCTTCTCCTCTCTTTGCATCATCATGAAGATCGCCCTGCAGCAAAGCCCGAGCTGTACCTCAGGCCCTGTTCACATACGAAAAAATATTATTACTTCTTCTCTTCAGTCTTGGCCCCGAAGCGCTCCTGCCAGCCCTTCTCCNNATGCTCCAGGCAGATGTCGCATACGCCCTTGTAAGCTCCTTCCGGGTAGCTGAGGTTGTGTACGGGAGCCTTTATAGGAAAAAGCAGCGGTCGAGCACGGGTACATAGTTCGCAATCAGCCATTTCGATTTCATCTCCTAGGAGGAGGTGAATGGAATTCCTATTGTTTAAGCTTTATGTTGGAGATTTTCCCAAGCTCCATGTTCAGAACTTCTTATTGGATGCAAAGATGGCCTTAAATTCGGCGGGCATTATGAAGATCCTTTTCTGGATCAGTACTCTGGATCAGGGCTAAGGATTTGCCGGCAGCCTGATCCGATCAGGCGCCCAAAGCTTTTTCCGGGAAAGAGTGCGAGCAGCATCCATGCCCCCATATAACCGGCAGGAAGCCTGCGACTACATCAGGGAAGAGGTCTATCCTCCCGCTGAGGATACCTATCTTCTCTTGAAAGCCGCCCTGGCCGAGGCTCGCCCGGAGGATCGGGCTATGGAGATAGGATGTGGCGGCGGAGCTATAGCCCGGCAGCTCTCTTCTGTGGTGCAATGCCTGATCGCCACGGATATCAACCCCCATGCCCTGCGCGCCACCCGTGCCAGAGCAAGCGAAGTTCCTCTGGTCAGAGCCGATCTATTCCGGGGAATCAAGGGAAGGTTCGACCTGATACTATTCAACCCCCCCTATCTGCCTTTCAATCCAGAGGAAAGATCGGGCAATTGGATAGACAGAGCTTTGGACGGCGGGGAGAGCGGAAGGGTGACTGTCGACCGCTTCCTGCAGGAGCTGGAAGATCACCTCCTGGAGGGAGGAAGAGCTCTTATGCTCATATCCAGTCTGACCGGTTTGCCTGAGGTGATAGAGATGGCCTCTTCTCTGGGGATGCAGGCGGAAGCGGTGTTAAGCGAGAGATGCTTCTTCGAGCAGCTCTATGTCCTGCGAATACGAGCTAAAGAGAAGACGGGGCAAAAAGCCCAGTGATCTCGCGAATGAGGCACTCCATTCCTAAAGCCAAGTCGTCATCAGCAGCATCTAAGTTTTTTTTGAAAAGCAGGGATAATTAATTGCTTAGTTTAAGCAATTTTGCTTTTCATACATCAGGCTTATATCTCAGTAGGTAGAGTGAAATTTTGATGCATTTGGCAGATATGCTTTGTCGTTGGTGAGTCCATGAAGCTGCGAGTAGTGAGTTCCAGAAATGACATTGAAAATCTGAATCGAAACGAGCAGATGGTGCATCTGGCCTTCCGGGCAGCGAACACCGATGTATTCAAGCTGATCCAGAACTGTCCCCGCATAAGGATGGTTCAGGTTCCTGCCTCTTACCGCAGAACTCTCTCCAAAGCCAGTGAGATGTTCCTCACCATCCAGGGAGTTGAGCTGGTGGAAGGAGATGTATGGGGACACCGCAGGGACATAGATGAATACTACGATATCGATGAAGGGGTCATGAAGAGAATTGACCGCTTGCAGGCCAGCGGTGCCAGCACCAGCGACATTGCCAGTGCCATTTCCCGGGAGACCAAGCTCTCTCGAGAGCTGGTGGCCTATCTCATCAAGCAGAGGTCGTGAAAAACAGCTCTAAAAAGCAGCTATCTGGCCATAGCCCTCTTTTTCAGGTCTGTTGGCATCTTCTCAATGGCATAGCGCAGAGCCGTCCTGGGCATCTCCGCTTTCCTTCTCATAACAAAGTTGAAGACCTCTTCCTGATGCTTTTTACTGGCCTCCTTCAAGAGCCAGCCATATCCCTTCTGCACCATATCGTCCTTGTCTTGGAGCAGGATCTCGGAGATAGCAAACGCCTCCTCCAAAAATAGCCCTTTTCTGGCGGGAAGGATCAGTGTCACCGCCGAGGCCCGGCGCAGCCATCTGTTCTCAGAGAGGGCCCAGTCTCCCTTCAGATTTACTAGGAACTCTGGATACATCTCCAGGAAGCTTCCCAGAGCATGGTTGCAGAGTGTATCGCACTTGGCCCAGTTGTCCACATAGCGCACGAGCCAGCCCTCGAATACGGAAAAGTCGGCGGGCTGGAAGCCGCTGCGCAGGTTATAAGACCACTGGAAGGCGATGAAGGCCTCCTCTCCATAGCCCGTCTCCAGAAGATCCCGGCATAAAGAGAAGATCTCCTCCTTCTCCTGGCCTTTGATCTCCTGAAAATGCTTTGCGGCAATCTTCCTGACCGCGGCGCTCTTCACTCCGTGGAATTTGACCTCTTCCTTGAAGAAGCGCTGAGCGCCGTCCCTGGTCTTGGGATCGATATTTTCCTCCAGCTCCTGGCGCATCCGGGCCAGAACATCTCTTGGCATGGAAGGCAGGTGCGGCGGCATGGGTCAAGAAATCTTCGCCTTATCCTGAGCGGGGAGGTTGGGAATGGATTTTTCCAGAGAGAACGAAGGAGACCTGGGTGGACAAAAGCGGCAAGGGCAAACCAGCATAATTATAAACCTAGCAAGAAAACCGAGACAACTAAATTTCCCTCTGCGCAAGGCGGGAGGGGCAAGGATGGCATTTATCATGATCAAGCATATAGTCATGTTCAAGCTCAAAGAAAAGGCAGAGGGCAGGGATAAGGCAGAAAACATTCAGCTCCTAAAGGCGATGCTGGATGCTCTGCCGGCCAGGATAAAGGAGATCAAATTCTTTGAGGTTGGAATCAACTTCCTCCAGGCGAGCATCGCCTATGACCTGGTGCTGATCTCAGAGTTCGAGAGCCTTGAGGCCCTTCAAAGCTACCAGAAGCATCCGGAGCATCTCAAGGTCTTCGACTTTGTGGTCAAGACCTGCGAGAGCCGGATAGTCGTGGACTATGTCCTCTGAGCAGCCGTTTAAGGTAGGCGTCTGCGGCATAGCCTGCCAGCTCTGCCCCCGCATGGTTCAGGGGAAATGCCCCAACGACGAGGCAGGATGCAGGCCGCGCCAGAATCGCATGTGCCAGATAGCCACCTGCGCCTATGAGAAGGGCGTATCTCACTGCTTTGCATGCCATGATTTTCCCTGCGAGACCACTAAGCTGGGGCCGATAAGCTACGGATACTGCTGCTATATTTCGGGAATGGAGTGCTGAAAGTTGGCTATGATACGAAAGGGGAAAAAAGATAGCAAATAGCAAAATATTCAGTCGATCTCATCCCTCAGCCCCTTGACGAAGTGCCCGTAGGTGATCCCCCCCAATGCCAGTGGCACGACCTTCTCCTTAAGCTCCTGTAGATCCTGCTCCAGCCTCTCCCCGCCTCTCTCGGTCAGCTCAATAGCCCTTCTATAGATTTCAGTCATCTCCCGGGCATATGCTTCGCCTCTGCCCCGCCCGTCCAGGGCCACGCCATCCAATCCCATGGCCGCTATTCGGGGCATCTGGTCCAGGAGGCAGGTCTCCACGGAGTTGAAGATGTGGGTCCGGGAATCATCATCCAGCTGCAGGGGAAAGACCCGTCTCATATCTTGCAGTCCCCAGAACTGCCCGGAGTCGTCTGTTGCCGCATGCGGCCCAGCCAAGCAGGGAATGCAGTCCTCCGCCACCATCACCTCCAGGCTTCCCTGCACCACCAGCTCCAGGCTTGAAGCCTGCGGCAGAAAGCGACTGGCTGAGACGACTGCAGCTAGCTGTCGGGCGGAGAGTTCCGGGGAGAGGGTGATCAGGCTCAGAGGCGGAGAGAGGGCCTGGACGGTGAGATGATTGCAGACATTCAGGCCCATTCCCCCGTAAATGGGGACGGCGGGTCGGCATTCCAGCGCTGCCTGCAGGGCACCTACATTCTCTACCATGACCCCGTCAACCTCTGCGCCAGCCAGCACCCTGCCGGCCAGAGAGAAGAACTCAGATCGGCAGATCCTGGGCCATTTCCAGAGGAGCTGCTTGCTGCCGCATATGGCCCGAGCTTCGCTGAGGATCTTTGTGAACCCGTCCTCCCTCGCACCATCATCTTTTATCCTGCGCCCCAATGACGGCTCAAGGTAAACCCGGTCGCATCCCCCGGCCACCGCACCCTTTACCTCCTCAAGGCTGGCGGCATAGACAGAGAGAAAGGATGCCGCAGCAGTTTTCCTTGTAGGGGGAGATGATGAAGCCCCACCAGAAGGTCCTGGCATTAAAGAGAGCATCTCCTGCCATAGGGCTCGGGCCACTTCCACCTTCTCCTTCTCCGGCCTTCTTCCAGCCAAAAGCGCCTCTTCCACCTTCTCCAGAAGCTGACGGCGCAGCTGGTTGAGAGCCCCCAGGGGAGCGAAGAGATCCCCGGAATAGTCCATCTCTATCTTTCTTATGGCAAAAGCAGTTCCACCGGTCCGGCGAAGCTGCGACTCGACCTGCTGCCGGGTGAGGGGCTGATTCTTGGCTTTTTCCATGAGAAACGATGCCAGGACAGCTACCTTCTTTCCATCCGGCAGCAGGGCCTGCAGAAGGGGCCTGTTCTCCTGCCAGCTCAGGTAGAGATCCAGGGGTATCCCGGCTGGAGCGGAGTCGATGATCTGAGCCGCCTTCCTTGATAGGGCGGTGCTGCCGGTAAGATAGACCCTGGCCCCCGGTCGCACTCTCTCTTTCACCTTCATGCGCAAGAGGCCATCTTTCACCTCCGTCCTCTGCACCACCAGCCCCACCTCCTGGCCCGGCGACTGGAAGACCAGTCCGTCCCCCTTCTCCGGTGCCAGGCTGCCGGAGAGCCGCACTGCCGCCTCGCTTTTCCGGGAGTCATAGGAGCTTACGCTGCCCACGAGAACTCCCCGGTTGTCCGACATCTCCCGGCCCATGACATCCCTCTCACCCAGCAGGTGGCCCTTGGTGAAGCTGCGGTTGAAGGCCAGGGCCAGGGCCATCTCATCCTCCCTTGAAGGCGACCAGTCTCCCCTGGCAATGCCGTCCAGCGCCCTTCGGTAAATGCTGGTCACAATGGCCACATACTCCGGGGACTTCATCCTGCCCTCGATCTTAAGAGATACCACGCCGGATCGGACTATCTCCTTTAGATGCCGGTAAACGCAAAGGTCCCTGGTAGAGAGCAGAAACTTCTCCGGCATAGGCCTGGCGGAGAGGCCCGTTGGACGGCCGTAACGGTCCTTCTGGCCGGAAAGCAGCACATAGGGCTTGCGGCAGGGCTGAGCACACATGCCCCGATTTCCGCTCCTCCCCCCGATGGCGGAAGAAAGAAGGCACTGCCCGGAATAAGAGTAGCATAAAGCGCCATGTACGAATACCTCCAGGCCGACATTGCCGGTCCCGCCCCGGACCATCGGCTTGATCTGCTCCAATCCCACCTCCCTGGCCAAAACCACCCTGGAAAAGCCCGCCCTTCCAGCCCATCGGGCTCCCTCCCCATTGTGGATGGTCATCTGGGTGGAGGCGTGCCTCTCCAGCTCCGGCACGATGCTTTTAGCTAAAAAAGCCGCACCCAGGTCCTGCAAAAGCAGGGCGTCGGCTCCCATCTCATAGAGGCGTATCAGATAATCGGCCAGGCCGGGGATCTCATCTTCCCGGACCAGGGTGTTGACTGTCACAAATACCCTCACCCCTTGCAGATGGGCATAGTCCACCGCCCGGGCCAGATCAGGCAGATCGAAGTTGGAGGCGAACTTTCTAGCCCCGAATCGCCTGCCTCCGAGGTAAACCGCATCCGCTCCTGCAGCCACGGCCGCTTTCAGAGCCTGCTCCGAGCCGGCAGGGGCGAGCAGCTCAGGCAGTCTTCTCCGGGCTGATGGCGGCAATGGACTCCACCACGCTTCTCCATTCCGGGCAGAAGAATACCTGATCAGAATAATCGTGGATATCTGTATCGTTCAGGCTCCAGGGATGGAGGAACAGTATTCCCTGCCTCTTCGGATCGCTCTTCACAAATTCGACTATATTCAGATCCAGGTCATCGATGAGAACATCGCAGGGGATGTTGTGTTTTGTGCCGGTTCGGGCATGATGGTACCGGGTCAGACAGGGGAAATGCTCCTTAAGCCATCTCCTGGTGGCCTCCTCGGTGTGAGGTCTCCTGGCCGTGACCACCATGAGCTCATGCTCAGGCGTAGATAGCTGCTTTACCGCCTTTTTCGCCCCTTCCAATACCGGCACCCTCAAAACATACTCAGGATCGGACAGAAGCCGGGAGATCTCGGTCCAGATCTCAATGCCCTCAAAGGACCAGTGGGCCCGATTGATATCTTTCTTGCTGTAGCTCCTCCCGTAATCCTTCTCGATCTCCCTGAGCACGGCAGCGACCTGATCTGCCAGAACCCCGTCAATATCCACTCCGATCTTCAAAACCTATGTCCCCTAAAGAAGGATCCTTAGTGCTTTCTCCTGGACAAAAGAGAGCCTGGCATGATAAAGCTTTTCCAGGCAGGACAGCCGGTGGATCAAGCGGAAAAAATCCAGGAGAGCCTAGCTAGAGACGCATGGGGGCATGGCCCTATCCGGCCCCCCTCTAATGCTTCATCAGCGGCACATACTCGACGCCTGGCCGGCTTCTCCCTGCTTCCATGCGATAGAGGTCCATGAGGGCATAGACCTCCTCTGGAACGGCCGTCTCCACGCATTCTCCCAGGAGAGAGCGGGCCTGCTCAGCCATGAAGGGATGATCATGGGTGTACTTGCCGGAGACGAACTCCTCGATGATCGTCTCCAGATTCTCCCCGCCGCACTTGCCCTCCAGAATCTTCCGCAGAAGAGATCTCATCTGCTCCATGGCCTTTCTGGCCTCCTCGGCGTAGATCAGGGTCTTGTCATCCATTTCATCGATCTTCTTCTTGGAGGCTACCAGGAGCAGAGATGTTGCCGGGTAACTCCCTTGTGCATCCCCCAGCTGGGGATCGACAGGCCCGAGGGCCGCATGCGGATCCATGATTATGCTGTCCGCAGCGAAGGCGATGAGAGTCCCGCCGCTCATGGCATAATGGGGCNNGATCTGGGTGGCGGCCAGGGCCAGGCCGCCCGGGGTGTGCAGGATGATATCAATGGGAACATCCTTCTGTGCGGCGCGAATGGCCCTCAAGACCCTCTCGCTATCATCGATATCGATATATCGGGCCAGGGGAATGCCCAGAAAGCTGATGGTCTCCTGGCGGTGGATGAGGGTTATGACCTGAGTGCCCCGGGATTTGCCCAGCTTGCCCAGAACACTCTTTCTGGCCGTCTGAAGGTAGTACCTCTGCAACATGGGCACCAGAAATAGAAATACGAATAAGAGAATCCAGATGTTATTGATCAATGCACTGGCAGCGTCTCCCCCTACCTGGGATAAAAGCGGATCCGTCATCTGGCTCATGAGACTGTCTTGGCCGGGTAAGTATATTTGTCTTGCGGAATTTTCTTAACTCAGGCAATATATATTAATATGATCGAGTTCAAATTAGACCTCTTGAATGGCAAGATAATCTGGAGGTCTGGATTTTGAACATCAAGAATTTTGGTCGGGCAGCCATCATTATTCTGGCTTTCTCGGCATCCTTTTCCTGGCCTGCAGCATCAGGACAACTGCCCAGCATGACCGATCTGACGGTTGCGACGGTCAAGGAAGAATACGGCAAGTGGATGGTCGAATTCAACTGGTCGGACATGGATGAGTACGACAGAAGCGTAGCTCATGGCGACAGCACTTCGGGAAAGACTGCGATACATACCGATACCCTGATCCTGGCCTCTTCTTTGGACCGGTCAAAGGCTATTAAGGTCTCAGTGATCACCTACTCCCAGAGCGATCCATCTCATGTCAATATGAGCAGCATGGCCGCCCTGGCGAATAAGACACTGGCCGATTCAGATGTCTGTCAGGATATCAATGTAAGCGAGAGGCTTATAGAAGGCAGGACAGGCATATTTGCCAGCGGCCTGAAATGCCGCACAGGAAAGATGGCCTATGCAGTGGCATATCCTGTACTATATCATCTGGACCGGCCAGGCGGTGTTCTGCCCTCCGATGCCATGGGATTGATCCTATCCACTTATGATAGAGAGGTCACAGAGCGATTCGTCAATTCTATTAAAATTATCCAAATAAAATAAAAGTTGTTGCTGGCTAAGGCCAGAAGCCAAAGGCGATATTCAATCCCATTATCACCAAGCCAGCTCCAATGCAAGCTCCAATCACCAGTTTAGGATCGAGCTTTATTGCCGTGTCGTCAGCCTCAAAGTATCTCATGAGGCCTGCCGACGACTGAAGGCCACTGCCTTCATTCTTTCTCTTTGCCATATTTTATCCCCTTCTTTCTTCACCATCTTAAGTATTGCGATCCACTCTCATGGCAGGGGTGAGAGATCTAACCGTCCATCCCCGGAGAAAGGGCGGCGCTTGACAGAAGCCAGCCGCCCCTATCCTGGAAGGGATAGCGATCCTGACTTTCTCCTCCCTTGATCATCCTTGGCCAGCTCTGGCTGGGATTTCCTTTGGCCACATGATCATCCCAGTAGTTGCCTCCGGTGACATTGCCCTGATCCCAGCTATTCGTTCCCCGGCTGTCCTGGGAATGCTCGCTGTTGTCCCAAAAGTTGTTGTGGAATATGCTGTTTCCTGAAGACACCAACACCTGCAGACCAATAGAGCTGTTGCTGATATTATTCTGATAGATCCGGTTTTCATCAGAGAGGTTCAGCCAGATGCCCGAGGCGGCATTGCCATCCAGAAAATTGTCGCGAATGGTGTTCTTGCTGCAGGATAAGAGAGAGATGCCGTTCTGGCCGTTGCCGGAGGCGTTATTCCCTGCCAGATCATTGAAATGGGAGTCGTAAAGAAACATGCCGCTGAATGCATTTCTCGTCATCTGGTTTCCAGATATCCGATTGCCATCGGATGATATCAGGCGCATGCCATAGCACGAGGATATGTTATTTCCGATGATGCTGCTGTTCCTGGAGCTATAGATGAAGAGGGCGTCTCTGGTAATGGTTGAGTTTTGTACGGTGAGATTGTCGCAGTAGGCCAGGGTCATATGAGCCATATCCCGGCCCACTATCTGCTCTCCGGAGCGGTTGAAGAGATAGACCAGGGGATGGGAGTTAGCGATATTGGACTCGTCTATGGAATTATCATAGGCCTCTCGGCTCGAAGCCTCCACATAAAGGCACCAGCTTACATTTTCAAAGATATTCTGCGAGAGACGGTTTCCAGGTGCTTCGAGCAGAATTATGCCCTTCTCGCAATCGGAGATGGCATTAGAGGTTATTGAACTGTTGCTTGAGGATGTGATCAGCATTGCCGTATCTGCNNCTTTGGTGATATTGTCATTCTTGCATCCGATCAGCTCAATTCCCGTTGTGCTGCGTTCTATTCTATTCCCATAAACAGAGCTACGGCTGAGATTCTCTATCCGTAGGCCATAATCCGCCCCAAGGATGCTGTTGTTGTACAGGTCGCCTCCAAAAGAGTCCTTGATAACTGCGGCATTCTGGCTGCCAGCAATTATATTATCATAGAACCTTGCATCGTGGCATGCAGAGATTCCCAAGCCTATGCTGCCGCCATCAATCTCATTTTTCTGCACCTCGATCTGGCTCGAATTGACGATGGTTATGCCGTTTGTCGAAGCTGATACGGAACTCATGATATGCACCAGATTTCGGTTTATGCCGATGAAGCTGCTGTTTTGAAGAAGCATGCCGAAGTATTCGGACTGAATCTCATTGTCCTCCACCCCACAGAACTGGGCATCGTCCAGCCATATGCCCCAATGAGCGCCAGATATCTTATTGTCTGAGATCTGGTTGCCTGCAGCCTCCCGGATCAGAATCGAGCTGTTGCACCCAGAGATTTGGTTGTCCTCAATGGAGTTGTTGCTCGAGTCATCCCAGAGGATTATGCCGCCCTGACTGTTGACTATCATATTTCCGGATATCAAGTTCTCTCGAGAGCCCAGAGCCAGCAGTGCCGGATTGGAGTTTTCTATGGTATTTTCCCGGATGGAATTGCCATTAGATTCGGCCTGAATTGCCGGTCCAACATAGTTCTTGGCAGTGAGGCCTTTCAAAGAGCAGCCATCTGAGTTTATGCTCACTGCCGTCTTCAAGCGGTTTCCTCCATCCAGGATTATAGGATCTGTCTCCCCGGTAAGAGGCATTATGGTCAGGCTTTTATTCAGTACTATCTCCTCACTGTACTGACCAGGCTTTATATAAATTGTATCGCCATCATCGGCAGCATCAACTGCCCCCTGAATGGTATTATAATTAGCAAAGTCGCTGTCGTCGACGATATAAGTCCTGGCACCTCCAGGCATGGAAAGCCAGAGCATCAATGCAATGAAGATGAATATCGATATTCTCTGCATGGAAGGATAACCTTCCCCGGACCTTTTATAGTTAATGCAATATGGCATGAGACCAGCCATGGCTCTGAGTTTATTTTAGCCCCATACTTATTCTTGCTAGACTCACAGGCTCCCTCCAGCCAGCCGGGAAAACCTTATTTACTCACTAATGAAAGACGGCTTCGGTGATTTAATGATAGAAATCGAGCCGCATAAACATTGTCTGGTTTGCGGCAATGCTGTGCGCCCGGATGAGAACTTCTGTGACGAGCTATGCCAATCCAAGTTCAAATCAGCCCAAAGAAAGCAGCAAATCCTTTTCCTGGTTTTTCTGGTGATAATGGGATTGATCTTATTCCTGCCGTCAATACTGAAGACTTTAGGGTGAAAGATGGGTCTTGTCTCTGAGATGCTGGTCATCCTGCTTCTACTCTGGCTGATCTGCCTTCCATCTGCCTCAGCCAGCGGTTATATTCATGTCCATGAGGTGATAATGCATCTGGAAGAGGAGAACGCCAGCTTCGATCTGAGATACAGCCTGGATACTTTTACCCGGATATATGTCATGATTCTCGGGTGCAGATCACTGGAAGCGGAGCTTCTGTCCTTTCTGGGATTTTATGACCATGCTGAGCTAATAAGTGCCGATATATCCAAAGCAACTTTATGTGTGAGAGGAGCCGGGAAATATAACAGCGGCTATTATCTCTTTGATGCCACGCCTTTCGGAAGCAAAGATGAGCCTATTGTGGATGGCATCTCCCAGTTCTCCGTAGCATATCCCGGGGGCAGAATAAGGACATTTTACAATGTCACGGCAACCCAAAATGTCTTCTCCGAGGCCGATAAAGCCAGGCCGTGGCCAGACCGTTCAGCTTGAAGGCAAAGGCAGGGTTAAGCTCTGACGAAGATTATGCTAAATGACCGGGCAGACCTGACGAAATGAAATCGGTTTTTATCAGAACTTATCGATTGCAGTATTTGCTGATTGATGATGATAGGAAATTTATGCTGCCCTGCTAAATGTTTAAATGATATTCAA
Source organism: Methanosaeta sp. UBA80 (assembly GCA_002505805.1). Classification (GTDB taxonomy): domain Archaea; phylum Halobacteriota; class Methanosarcinia; order Methanotrichales; family Methanotrichaceae; genus Methanothrix. The sequence continues at coordinate 11,885 of DAWB01000049.1, forward strand.
AAGTTGAAAATCAGCTTTTAGAATGCACATTATCACTTGCAGAAAACAATATATATTATAACTCCTTTGCACTGTTTAAGAGGAGAGGCGGCCTCAGTCCATGACCAGCAGCAGTTCAGAAAATAGGAATATCAATCAGATGCATCTGGTCAGGCTGATTTCTATGATCCCTGGTCCCCACTATGTGGCATGGACTCTTATTTCAATTGCCATATTTCTGGTTTCTTTTTTTATTCTATTGCGGTTTGAAAGATCATTTGTCTATCTGGATACATTTTGCATTATATCGATCATCATTGCCATGGAAGGCATGATCATAAGCTGGGCACATCATAAGTGGGATTCATTCCAGGATATCCTTCTCGGCATTGTCGACCTTAATAGAGAGGATATCATCAAATTAAGCCAGAAGCAGGCAGAAGAGATATTCAATAATCCAAAGATGATAGCCTTTGCTCTGCTTTTTATCTTTTTCGTCCATTTGATCGGAGTTGATTATCATGATTTATCCTTTGCTTCTGATGCATCCTATTTTGCTTTCAAATCTGCATATTACCTAGCGGTCTATCTGGAAGGAGCCGGACTGTATATCCTGTTCATGACCGCCCTGGCAGTGCACAATATCGGCCTGCTGCCACTGCGCCTTGATGCCCTGTATTCCGATTTTCACTCCATAGGAACGATCTACTCTCAGTTCACCATATGCGCCGCAATGGTTTATATCGTGTGGGGCTTCTTTCAGATCGTCGTGCCGCCCCAGTTCTCATCGCTCCAGACCATAGTCTGGTTTTCGGGCTTTGCGCTGGTTCTCTTCGCCTATTTCCTTCTGCCCCAGTACAGCATACATAAGATGATGATCTCAACCAAAAAAGAGAGATTTGAGTTGTTCTCATCTCAGATGAGGGCAGCAATGGATGGCCCTCTTGAAGTTCCAACCGATGAGAATGTATCTCGCCTCAGAGATTTATTTCTGGTTCAGGATAAACTCAATAAAATGAGCGAATGGCCATTCGGCTGGCGAGAATTGCTGTATATAGCTGTGGTCATCCTCATACCTCTGATCCTCATTCTGCTGGAGATAGCTCTCGGACTAGCCAGGCTATAGCTCGCAATTCCTGGAATGATTGATATAACTTAAGCTGCCAACCACCATTTCATGTTGCTCCTCGGCGCAGATGAGGCGGGCAAGGGTCCGGTTGTCGGCTCCATGTTTGTGGCCGGCCTGGTCGTGGAGGAGGATAGGCTCTTTGACCTGGCCGGATGGGGGGTCAAAGACTCCAAGCAGCTCTCGCCAGCAAAAAGGGAGAGCCTGGCCAGGAAGATCAGTGCCATCACCTCTGACCAATATATTCTGGAAGTCAAACCCCAGGTGATAGACGAGCTTCGCGCCGTCATGACCATGAACGAGATCATGGTCAGGAGCTTCTCCCGGGTCCTCTCCAGGCTGCATGCCGATCTGGCCATGCTCGATGCCGCCGATGTGGATGCGGAAAGGTTCGCAGACCGGGTCAAGGCCGCCAGCAAAACAGGAATGGTGGTTCAGGCTGAGCACAAGGCAGACCAGCACCACACCATAGTATCAGCCGCTTCTATACTGGCCAAGGTGAGCCGGGACGCCTCCATGAAAGAGCTTGAGGCGGCCATGAACTGCAAGATCGGCAGCGGTTACCCTCACGACCAGATAACTCTGGATTTTTTATGCCGGTGGGTGAGAGAGAACCGGGACCTTCCGAGCTGCGCCAGACACAGCTGGGCCACAGCGCAGCGTATAAAAGCTAGTTTTATATAGGCTGCCTGAAACCTAAGGCAGCAGAAAGAAGAAGGGATCTCATGGATATTGAGGATACATTGCTCATGATTCCGGGACCGGTCAAGGTCGCGCCTCGAGTATTGCGGGCCATGTCCCGGCCAATGATCAGCCACCGGAGCGGCGATTTCAGTGCTATTTACAGCGACTGCTGTGCTCTTTTGAAGCCGTTTTTTGAGACGGCAAACGATGTGGTGGTAATGACCGGCAGCGGCACAGTGGGCATGGATGCGGCTGTGGCCAGCACCATAGGCCATGATGATAAGATAGTGACCATATCCAACGGAAAGTTCGGGGAGAGGTTCACCGAGATCGGTGAGAGGTATGGCCGGGCGGTCCCGGTTAAATTCGAGTGGGGCACACCCTTCGACCTGGAAAAGGTGGAGGCGGCAGTGGAGGAGGGAGCCAAGGCCGTGGCCATGGTCCATAATGAGACATCTGTGGGTCTGACCAATCCGGCCAAAGAGGTGGGAGAGATTGCCAGGAAGCATGACGCCCTCTTCATCGTAGATGGAATATCCTCCATTGGCGGCAACGACTTTCAGACCGATGAGTGGGGAATAGACATAGCCATAACCGGCTCTCAGAAGGCCCTGGCCGTGCCCCCTGGTCTGGCTGTGGTCGCCGTCTCGCAGAGAGCCGAGGAGCGCTTTCTGCCCCAGAGCAGAAGCTATTATGCCGACCTCAAGGCTCATCTCAAGTCAGCCAGAAAGAGCCAGGCTCAGACGCCATTCACCCCCGCCGTATCTCTGTTCTTTGCTTTGCAGGAGGCTCTACATATGGCCGAGGAGGAGGGCTTTGCCGCCCGCCGGGCCAGAACCGCCCAGCAGGCGGAATCAGTTCGGGTCGCAGCCAAGGCCCTGGGAATCGAGCTCTTCCCCAAGGTAAACCAGCACTCCCACTACTCCAATACAGTGACCGCCATGAAGATGCCTCCGGGCGTCAGCGACGACAAACTGCGAGGCGGCATGAAAAAGCGTGGTGTAGTGGTATCGGGCGGGCAGGACCTGATCAAGGGCAAGATCTTCCGAATCGGCACCATGGGCATGTGCTCCTCCGGAGATATCCTCCGCACCATCCAGACACTGGAGCTGATCCTGGCCCAGGAGGGCAAGATCGCCTCCTGCGGCGCGGGAGTGGAGGCAGCAAGCCGGGTGCTGTACAAATAAAAGCTTTGAGTCCNNTCCTGGCCGGGCCCTGATGAGTCTCAGATGGAGGGACAGTTGAATTATCGGGCGAGCCAGGCTCCAGGCATTTATTGAGGGATATAAAGGGGCATATGGAAGAACCGTCCAATTGGAGGCAATTGCATGATTGTGTTGCTGGCTGCAAGAGGCCGTGGAGAAAAGAGCTAAAGGGTGGTTGTTATGAAGATGTTTGTAATTTTATTTTCTGCTCTAATTTCTCTGACGGGCATTTGCATTTCGCTTGAGCCCATTGTGATCAGCCAGGATAGGGGAATGGCCGTTTTAGCCAGCCTTTCCGATGTTCCAGACAATCAGTCCGGTCAGAATGCCACAGTCGTGAATCTGAGCAATCAGAATCTGACTGATCAGAATCTCAGCAGTCAGGACGATAGCCGGTTCAACCAGACTACAGTCGGCCTGTGGAGCTGGGGAAAGATTCCAGAAGGCTATGAGCTAAATGAGAATGGCACCCTGACCAGATTGACCAGCGACGAGTGGAAACCCTCCATTTGAAGGACTCCCCTTGCGAAAATGGATCGAAAAAAGGCTGCTGCATTGATGCTGGCGACATGCTTCGCCGCTCTGCTCATAGGATGGCATTTTCTTTCAACAGTGGCGCTCACCTCCCTGAGCAAGGATTATTCCGTATCAGATGCGGGCTTGCTGGAGTACAGGATTGCGCTTCCGTCTTACAATATCACTCCCGGGAACCTTGAGGAAAACAGCAGCTTCTCGGAGGTCAGTTTTGAAAGCCGGGGCGCAGAGATCGCAGCTATCCTGAGGATGCCGGGTCCCGAGATCAAGAAAAAAATTAAGACTCAGAACATCTCCGGCATCGTCCTCCTTCCCGGGGCCACAGTATCTAAAGAGGCGGAGCAGGGCCTGGCCAGACGCCTGGCCGATCTAGGATACGCCAGCATAACCCTGGATCAGAGGAACCTGGGTGGGATTGATCCCCAAGGCGATCTGCAGCTTTTCCTCCAGGGCCAGGAGCCGGAAGAGCACAAGATGGTCTATGATGCCCTGGCCGCGGCCATGATCCTGAGAGACCGGCCTGAGATCGACAGAGACAGGATCATTTATGCCGGAGAGAGCAATGGAGGGCGCTCGGCAATCATTGCCTGTGCTCTGGATAAGGAGGCCAGGGGCGTTCTGGCCATAA
>DAWB01000049.1:16055-16320 GCA_002505805.1 Methanosaeta sp. UBA80
CCGCAATGATACCATCATACCATATAATCTGGCAGAGCAAACTTATGCCCTTGCCCTTGAGCCCAAGAGTCTGCGCACTGTCGGATGTGCGACTCACGGATACTGCAGGGAGATGGACATTGCCCTTAAGGAGGAGCTGGAGAAGATGGCCGCAGTGGCGGAAAAAGGTTAAATCAGGCCTTTGGTGCTGGGAACACCCTTGCCTTCCAGCCCTACCGCCTGGCGGGCGGCCAGGCCCAGGGCCTTGAAGATGCTTTCTATTTTA
>DAWB01000012.1 GCA_002505805.1 Methanosaeta sp. UBA80
GGGGGCGATGGAGTCGATCTCATCTATGAAAATTATAGAAGGGGCGGCCTTCTGGGCATCATCGAAGATCTCCCGCAGCCTCTGCTCGCTCTCCCCGTAATACTTGGACATGATCTCCGGGCCGGCTATGGAGAAGAAGTTGGCACCGCTCTCGTTTGCTACTGCTTTGGCTATGAGGGTCTTTCCCGTGCCCGGCNNNNTCATGGGAAGCTCAATCATCTCCCGCACCCTCTGCACCTCGCTCCTCAGGCCGCCCACATTCTCGTAGGTGGTGCCGGTGGCTTTCACCGAGCCGACGCTCTTGACCGGCTTTTCCAGGAGCACAATATCCGTCTTCTCGCAGATGACCACCACATCAGCGGGATGGGTCTCGGTGACCACCAGGGGGACCGCCTCCATCCTTCCCATAAAGGGATGGGCCCCGGAGCTCATGATGGGCAGGATGTCGCCCGCCACCACCGGCCTCTTCAGGGTCTGGCGGCGGATCATGTCTGCGGCATCATCTCCATAGTGCATATTGGACCCCGAGGGCGGGGCCAGGATGATCTTCTGGGCGTCGGCGAAGCGAGCCTTGCGGATCTTGACCCGGTCGCCTATGCCCACNNCGGATGAAGCCGTCTATCCTGATGTAGTCCTGGGACCAGTCCTGGCGGTCTGCCCGCCAGACCTTGGCTGCGGTCATCCTCTTGCCCTCGATCTCGATGATGTCTCCGGGCGAGAGGCGCAATGTCAGCAGCGCATTGGGGTCCAGACGGGCTATGCCCCGGGCGGAGTCATTGGGATAGGCCTTGGCCACCTTGAGGTGAATATCCTTCACTTCCCACACAATCCGGCTTTATTTTGCGGCAAGCGATATAAATTTATCCGAAGCTGGTTGCGGTTTTAAGGTATTTTCATTGCAGGAGTCAGCTTGATCCCTTTCTACGGGAGGGGTTCCTATCACCTCATCCATAGAATATGCCCATCCTCCATAGGCACAAACGCCTCCGGATGATAGGGCACAATCCGGGGAGTGTAATCCTCCGCTGCCCTCGCCGCCGCCACCTTGGCCCCGAAGACAAATCCATTCACCGCCCCCGCCAGAGGCCCAAGCCTCTCCATCTCTATCCTCTCCGGCCTGCCCCCGTCTCCCGCACCTGTATCTTCTTCGGTCAGTGGATCGGCATATAGCTCCACCCGCACATCATCGGCTTGCAGCTCTCCCAGGTACGCCTCCACGGAGAAGCTCCACATCTCCCCCTCTCGAATTACCGTCATCCGCCCCAGCCGCAGATCCTTCCAGCCCTCCTCCAGACGCGCTTGCCACTCGGCGAGTTCGCCGGCCAGGCTGCCTCCATCCGCCGACCGGCGGCGGAAGGCCCGGGCCGCTGGCCGGTAGAGCTTCTCCAAATACTGCCGCATCATCCTCTCACTACTGTAGCGCGGCGTAAGCCGGACCATGCTGGCCCGGACCATGGCCGTCCAGCCTACTGGAATCCCCGCCTCATTCCTTTCATAAAAGAGGGGCACCACCTCCTCCTCCAGGAGGCGGTAGAGCATCCCCGACTCCTCTTCGTCCCGGCCGGGCTCGGCATGCTCTCGCCTGTCTCCCAGACACCATCCCACCTCCGGATCATAGGCCTCATCCCACCAGCCGTCCAGATTGGAGAGATTCAGGCCCCCGTTGGCCAGGACCTTCATGCCGCTGGTACCGCAGGCCTCATTGGGCCGGCGGGGGGTGTTGATCCATACATCCACGCCGGGCTGCAGGTGCTGGGCCAGGTCGATGTCGTAGTCGGAGAGAAAGACCGCCCGATCGGATACATCCGGTCTGGCGGCAAAGCCGGCCATCTTCCGGACCATCTCCTTTCCCTCCTCGTCGGCGGGATGGGCTTTGGCGGCCATGACCAGCTGCACCGGGCGCTTATCGTTCTTAAGAATGGCTGCCAGGCGTTCGGGATCAGACAAAAGAAGGTCGGTGCGCTTGTAGGCCGTGGCCCGCCGGGCAAAGCCTATGGTCAGAAAGTTGGGATTGAGGACATGTTTTGCCGCCTTCAGCTCCTCCTCTCCAGCTCCTCTCTCTACCTCCTGCCGGAAGTGTCGGCGGCGGACATACTCCACCAGATCCCGGCGGGCTTCGGCTCGGAAGCACCAGAGATCCTGATCGCTTCTCTTTGCCAGGCTATCCTTAAGGTAGTCTATTCCCTCCGGGCCGCAGCCACCGGGGCAGGACTCGCTCCACAGACGCTGCGCTGCAGGGGAATCCCAGGTAGGAACATGAACCCCGTTGGTCACATAATCCACCGGCACCTCCCCCTCTGGCCAGCGGGGATAGCGGGACTGGAATATCCTGCGGCTGACCCTGCCATGCAGCCGGGATACCCCATTGGCATGGCTGCAGCCGCTCATAGCCAGATGGGCCATATTGAATAGAGCCGCCCCCGCCGGGCCTTCTGGCTCTCTCCCCAGGCCCAGCTTCATCAGATCATCCATGGAATGGCCTAAAAGTTCGGCATAAAAATGAGCATACTTTCCCACCAGGGATCTGTCGAATCTATCGAATCCCGCCTCCACCGGGGTATGGGTGGTGAAGACATTGCCCGCCCGGGTGGCCCAGAGGGCGGCCCTGGCCGAGCAGCCGGTCTTCTTCATGAAGCTGTGAGCCCTGGCAAGGACCACAAAGGCGGCATGGCCCTCATTGAGATGGCAGATCTCCGGCTCGATCCCCAGTTTTTCCAGAACATTCCAGCCCCCTATTCCCAGAACTATCTCCTGGATCAGCCGCCGCTCCTGGCCCGGTGAATAAAGGTTAGCGGTGATGGCCCTGTCCCAGGGCCGGTTCATGGGATCATTGGAGTCCAGAAGATAGAGGTTCACCCGACAGACATTGGCCTGCCAGATCCGCAAGATGAGTGAGCGGCCGGGCAGCTCGATCCTCACCCTGAGCCTGGATCCGTCCCGATCCCTGGCCGGGACTATGGGCAGGGTCTCCGGGTCATTGTAGGGGAAAGCCTCCAGCTGGGAGCCGTCCTGGCTCAGGATCTGGCGGAAGTATCCCTGCTGGTAGAGTAGCCCAATTCCGGTCAGGGGAACTCCCATATCGCTGGCGGTCTTTAGATAGTCTCCCGCCAATATTCCCAGGCCCCCGGAGTAGATGGGCAGCGCCTCGGAGAGGCCGAACTCCATGCTGAAGTAGGCTATGGACGAGGGATCGCCCTCGCCCGGAGAAAGGGGACTCTCCAAAAGCCTGGACCTCTTCTCCTGCCAGGAGGCGATCTCATTCCTCAGGTTCTCATCCCTCGCCGCCTCCTCCAGCCTGGCCCGGGAGACATTCTGCAGTATGAGATAGGGATTCTTGGTCTTCTCCCAGGCCTCGGCATCCAGCATCTCCCAGATTCTGTCTGTGGTCTGGCGCACCGTCCAGCGCAGGTCCAGGGCCAGCTCAGCCAGCCCCTCCAGGCTTGGAGGCAGATTGAAGTCGGAATGAAGCATCATATCCATCTATTCTGCCGCCTGAAGAGATCAAGATTTCGTACTATAAGATACCCCTCTTCTAAGATCACCAA
>DAWB01000040.1 GCA_002505805.1 Methanosaeta sp. UBA80
TGGCGCGGTCGGGAACATGTCGGAAATTAGACTTACCATCGATGATCAGGAGGCAGTGGTTCCAGAGGGTTCCAGCATTCTCGATGCCTGTCGGAAGGTGGGCTCATATGTGCCGGCGCTCTGCGATCATCCTGATCTCGAGCCCATAGGCTCCTGCAAGCTCTGCATAGTCTCAGTAAAGGGTATGGACGGCTATCCCACTGCCTGCAACACCCAGGCAGCTGAGGGAATGGTGGTGCAGACGGTGACCGAGGAGCTGCAGGAAATGAGAAGGCATACCCTGGAGATGCTCCTCGCTCTCACCAATCATCCAATAAGCTGCCTGGTCTGCGAGAGGAAGAATGAATGTGGTGACCTGCGCGAGTGCATGAGAAAATTCCCGGTGACCGTTGGCTGCAAGTACTGCCCCAAAGACGGCCAGTGCGAGCTGCAGAGGGCAGTAGAGTTCGTGGGACTGGAACGAGTGAGGTACGAGATCTCTTTTAAGGATAGGCCGGTCTTGAGAGAGCCGTTTTTCGATCGCAACTATAACCTTTGCATCCTCTGCAGCCGGTGCGTGCGCGTCTGCCAGGAGGTTCGAGGAGAGGCAGTTCTATCGACCAACCCAGATTTCCATCGCCTGCACTGGATAGGTCCCGAATCGCTGCAGGACTCGGACTGCAAGTTCTGCGGGGCATGTGTGGACATATGTCCTACCGGAGCCCTTTATGCCCGATTTGAGAAGTGGCAGAGGCCCGAGAGGACCACCGAGACCCTCTGTCCCTATTGCGGTGTGGGCTGCAGGATAGAGGTGGGAGTCCAGGACGAGAGAGTGGTGAGGGTGAGGGCTAAGAGGGACTGCCCCCCCAATTTTGGCCAGCTCTGTGTCAAAGGCCGCTTCGGCCTGGGATTTGTGGATAGCCCCGAGCGCCTCACCGTTCCCCTCATCCGGAAGGATGGAAGGCTTGAGCCGACAACCTGGGAGGAAGCCTTCAGTCTCCTGACAGAAAAGCTGAACCCGCACAAGGGAGACTGTTTTGCATTCCTTTCATCGGCCAAGTGCACCAACGAGGAGAACTATCTGGCCCAGAAGTTCGCAAGGCTCGTGATGCAGACCAACAATGTGGATCACTGCGCCCGGCTCTGCCATGCTTCTACCGTATCCGCCCTGGCCCTGGCTTTCGGCAGCGGGGCGATGACCAACTCCATCTCTGAGCTTCCCGATGCTGGCTGCATATTCATCATCGGCTCAAACACCACTGAGCAGCATCCAGTGATCGCCCTGAAGATCAAGGAGGCCAAAAGAAGAGGGGCGAAGATAATCGTGGCCAACCCCCGCTGGATAGACCTGTGCAAGATCGCTGACGTATGGCTGCGCCAGACCCCGGGAACGGATGTCGCTCTGGTCCTGGAGATGTGCCGGGTGATCCTGGAGGAGAGGCTAATGGATGAGGAGTTCACCGCCCAGAGGACGGAGGGATTTGAGGAGTTCAAAAATTCCCTTCTTCAACTCTCCGCAGATGAGGCAGCAAAGATCACCGGCATAAGCACAGATACGATCCGGGAGGCAGCAAGGATCTATGCCCGGGGCAAACCCTCTTCTATCATCTATGCCATGGGGATCACCCAGCATTCTCATGGGGTGGAGAACATCTTCGCCCTGGCCAACCTGGCCATGATGACCGGGAACTTGGGCCGGCCTTCTTCCGGCATCAATCCCCTGCGAGGCCAGAACAATGTGCAGGGCTCCTGCGACATGGGAGCCCTTCCCAACGTCCTGCCTGCCTACCAGGCGGTGACCAATCCAGAACTGCGCAGAAAGTTCGAAGTGGCCTGGGGAGCAGCTGGGCCTCTTCCGGAAAATCCTGGGCTGACGGTGGTGGAGATGATGAATGCCGCCCACGAAGGAAAAATCAGGGCGATGTACATCATGGGCGAAAATCCAGTTGTGAGCGATCCGGACAGCAGCCATGTGGTAGAGGCCTTGAGGTCGCTTGAATTTCTAGTGGTCCAAGACATCTTCCTCTCCGAGACCGCAGCTCTCGCGGATCNNCCAACACCGAGCGGCGGGTGCAGAGGATCAGAGAGGCTCTCCATCCGGTGGGCGAGTCTAGACCGGATTGGATGATACTCTGCGATCTGGCCGCCAGGATGGGCTACAAGGAGCAGTTCAGCTACGACGATCCCGGCCAGATCATGGCCGAGGCGGCCAAGCTCGCCCCCAGCTACGGCGGCATCAGCTACGAACGGCTGGAGAAAGACGGCCTGCAGTGGCCCTGCCCCAATCCTGATCATCCTGGCACCCAGTTTTTGCATAAGGACCAGTTCACCCGCGGCCGGGGCAAGTTCAATGTAGTCGACTACCGGCCATCGATGGAGCTGCCGGATGAGGAGTATCCCTTTATCCTCACCACCGGAAGGATTCTGTGTCATTACCACACCGGGACCATGACCAGGAAGGTAGGCGATCTCAATATTCTCCGGGATGAGGAGCTATTGGAGATCAATCCCCAGGATGCCCAAAATCTTGGAATCGAGGATGGCGAAATGGTAGATGTGACCAGTCGCCGGGGCAAGGTTCGGGTTAAAGCCAGGGCTACGGAGAAGTCCCCGGCAGGAGTGGTGTTCATGACCTTCCACTTCTCCGAAACTCCCACCAATGTCCTCACCAACCCCGCTCTGGACCCCATTGCCAAGATCCCGGAGCTGAAGGTCTGTGCCGTGAAGCTAGATAAAGTTCGAGGAGGCTAGATGT
>DAWB01000202.1:0-156 GCA_002505805.1 Methanosaeta sp. UBA80
TGCCGTAAAAATCGCCGATATAAAGCCTGAAAACAAGGATGAGCTTAGGGCGATTTATGCCAAAGAAAGGTTCACTTTGAGCGAAGAAGAGCTCGATAATATTCTGGAGATAGTTTTCAGGGGGTAGAGGCAATGCCTGAGGGGAGACCGCCGAAG
>DAWB01000202.1:182-5890 GCA_002505805.1 Methanosaeta sp. UBA80
CCAATTTTGTGCTCATGGAGATGACTCCCAAAGAGGGAGTCGTTCCGGCTCCTGGAACCAGGGTCTACATAGGCAGCGGGAGCAGGGATATCATAGACCACGTCAACCGCAGGATAGAGTATCCGGACCTCTCCAACAGCGCCAAGCTGGAGCTGCCCTATCAGATTCAGAGCATTGTTCTGGAAAATGAGGCCAGGTTCATTCGCTATTTCAATGATGCCGGCCCCATCACCACCCGGATGCATGCTCTGGAACTCTTGCCCGGGATAGGAAAGAAGCTTATGTGGGCCATCCTCAATGAGCGGAAGAAAGGGGCATTCAAGGGCTATGCCGATCTCATGGAGAGGGTAAAAGGGCTGCACTATCCGGAGAAGCTCATAGCCAAGAGGGTTGAGGATGAGCTGGTGGATGACCGCATCAAGTACCGGGTTTTCACCACAGCCCCCCGCATGAGATAAATGAAGCTGGGACAGCATTTTCTGGTGAACGAGGCAATAGCCTTACGCATAGCAGAGTATGTGGATCTCGGTCCTGATGATTGGGTTTTAGAGATCGGGCCGGGTGAAGGAAGCCTCACCGCCGCTCTGGCGGCTAGGGCAGATCAGGTCTATGCTGTGGAGATAGATCCCGAGCTGGCGGCCCAGCTTACGGGGAGATTCTCCAATGTTCAGGTCGTCACCGGGGACGCTCTCAAGGTAGAGCTGCCGGAATGCAATAAGATCGTATCCAACCTGCCCTATCAGATATCCTCCAGCCTGACCTACCGGCTGCTCTCCCGGCCTTTTGATATGGCTGTGCTTATGTACCAGTGGGAGTTTGCCCGGAGACTGAAGGCCACTCCAGGCAGCGATGAGTACGGCCGGCTGGCCATGACTGCGGGCTTCTTCTGCCGGATCGAGGTTCTGGAGAAGGTCTCCAAGATGGCCTTCCGTCCCGTGCCCCAGGTGGACTCGGCCATAGTCCGGCTCCTGCCCCGCCCCGATCGCCCTCCCGGCGAGGCGGCAGATCTGATCCGTCTGGCGGAGGGGCTGTTCAACAACCGGCGCAAGAAGGTTAAGAAGGGGCTGGCATCCTTAGGCGCGGGGCCACGGGATCTGGCAGAGCTTGATCCAGAGCTCCTGGAGAAGAGGCCGGAGCAGCTTTCATCGGACGAGGCAGCGAGCCTGGTGGGGGCCATATCACGAAAGAGGCATAGCCTGAAATAATTCCACGCTCTAGAGCTGCTGATCCTCTGTGTCCGACGCTGAGCCCGAGGCCAAGACCGGCAAGAATATCCTTTTATTAGGCCTGGTCAGTTTTCTTAACGATATCAGCAGCGAGATCATTCAGCCGGTACTGCCTCTTTTTCTCTCCTCTCTGGGCGGCGGCTCTCTGGCCGTAGGCCTGGTGGGCGGCTTTTCCGAGGGGCTGCCCAGCCTGATAAAGCTCTTCTCCGGCTGCTGGTCGGATCGGATTGGCCGGCGCAAGCCCCTGGTGGTGGGAGGCTATGCCCTGTCCGCTCTGGGCAAGATCCTTCTGGCTCTAGCCAGCTGCTGGCCAGCCGTATTTATGCTGAAAATCCTGGAGAGGTGCGGCAAAGGCCTGCGATCTGCCCCTCGCGACGCCATGATCTCCGAGTCGGCGCCAAAAAACAGTCGCGGGCGGGGATTCGGGCTGCACCGGGCCATGGACTCAGCCGGGGCGGTGATTGGATCTCTTCTGGCTTATTCTCTCTGGCAGATGGGCCTCTCCTTTAGCACCATCTTTCTGGTGGCGGGAGCCCTGGCCCTGCTGGCACTGCTGCCTTTTGCAAAGGTCAAAGAGAGCTACAGCGCCCCAAAATGCGACTATAGCTGGCGGCTCTCCCAATTGCCGCCCGATCTCTTGAACTTTCTGGCCATAGCCTGCCTTTTCGCCCTAGGCAACTTCAGCTATATGTTCTTCATCCTCCGGGCCCAGGGGATCTTTTCCGGTGGGGAGGCAGCGGCCTCGGCCATATTGCTTTATGCACTTTTCAATTTGACCTACGCCCTCCTGGCCCTGCCGGCGGGGATCTGGTCCGACCGGATCGGCAGGNNCCACTGTCTGCAGCCAAACCGGCCTTGTCATGCTCTTCGCCCTTTACGGACTGGTTTATGCTTTGGTGGACGGATCGGAGAGGGCCTTTGTCTCCGACCTCAGCCCGGTCAGCCTGCGGGGCAGTGCTCTGGGAATTTATTCCGGAGCCCTGGGACTGACGGCCATAGCCTCCAGCCTGCTGGCCGGGGCCATCTGGGAGCTGTGGGGGCAGCAGGCCACATTCGTTTTTGGAGCAGGGGCGGCAGGGATGGCGGCGGTGGGGCTGATGGTGTGGAGGGAAAGGAGTGGAATACAGACATGAAGATAGTATACTCAGACAAGCTGGCCGCCCGATATCCGGCCAATCCGGTGGAGAGCCCGGACCGGGTGGCTATCCCCGCCCAACTGCTCCGGGATTGCGGCTATGAATTAGTGGATTTTGGGCCTGCCTCTCCTGAGGACATCGCCAGGGTGCACGGCCGGGAGCACATTGAGCTGGTGAAAAAGATGGGGCTCTACGAGGCTGCCTCCCTGGCTGCTGGAGGAGCCATTGCTGCGGCGGAGCTGGCCCTGGCGGACGAGCCGGCCTTCGCTTTGCTGCGCCCCCCCGGCCACCATGCCTCGGCCAACCGGGCCTGGGGCATGTGCAGCTTCAACAGCATGGCCATAGCTATAAAGAAAATCCGGCCTGCCGCCAGGCGGGCCCTGATCATAGACATAGACCTGCATTACGGAGACANNAGCATCTTCCGGGGCGATCCTGATGTTAAGGTCGTCAATCCCTGGGCGGTGGACGAGAGCTTTGAGTATCTGAATATGGATGAGAGCCGCTACCTGAAGCAGGTGGAGGATGCCTTTACAGGCTTCCAGCCGGATATAGTGGCTGTCTCCGCCGGCTTTGACACCTATCTCCAGGACTGGGGAGGGCTTCTCAGGTTGGAGGATTACCATAAGATCGGGAGAAGCATCCGGTATGGAGCGGAGAAATGTGGAGGGCGCAGGTTCGCCCTGCTGGAGGGAGGATACCACCCCGACCTCAAGTGGTGCATTAAGAGCTTCCTGGAGGGCTTTCAGTGAGATCCCGCCCTTGGCAGTGTAAGCGGTTTATGGATGATCTTCCAATCCAGGAAAAGAATGAAAAGCCCGGGGCTTAAACCCAGGGCAGGTATTGTGAGCCGCTTAGAGTGGGATCGGCATTTTTCGCATTTCTGAGATCCACGTTTTTAGGCAATAGGTTCACGTCGTTAGTGGTATAGCTCGGGCCACTCATCTCACTGATGCCGTCGATCTTATGGGGTATTCCGCCGCTGGTGGTGTTATTGGCAATAAGGACCGGCTTGGTCAGATCAATCCCACCGGTAGGCATCTTCGACATCATCAGGTAAGGGTCCTCTCCGAAATTCTGCCTGATCCAATCGTTGTATCTATCAACCTCGGCATTAAAGCCGGTGACATTAATGCCGTTCAATGCATTCTGGTATGCCTGTCCCATCTTAAATCCATACCTCAGGCCATCCGCTGCCCCCTGCTGCCAGTCATTGTATCCAGCAGCCACGGCTAATCCTATCAGACATAAAATTATGGCAATATACTTCATCACTCTCAACTCCTCTTTAATATTAATTCGGACTGCTTAGAGCAGACTTACCTGAAGGCCAAAGGAAGCTCATAGCTTGCCCTTCCAGATGGGGCTGAGCTGTAGCCCTCAAATGTGACATCTTCCCGTTCCAGATAGACAGGCAGTCCGCTATACGGATCCACATAGAAGTATTTGGCTGCTGCACCACCAGGTGGGATATAGGAATAAATGGCCCTTCCGGTAAATGCATCCACCCCTACCCGGTTATAAGAGCTGTCCGGATTCTCTATGGGACCGGGGATATTGAAGGGATCCCTTGCCAGGGTTCCATTGACCAGCATGTTCCCCTTGGGAATGGTCCCCCAGTTCCAGAGGGTGCTGTTGCTGTTGTTTCCGCTGTCTGCCACCTCAGTCTCATTGGCGGTCAGGGAGCTTATTATGCTCCTTCCATACTCTCCGCCTATGCTCTGAAAGCGATCCCCATTCTGGGCTAGAGAGATGCCTGCCAACAGACAAGCTATCAATAATGCTGATACTGCCAATGCAGTTTTCATACTGACGCCACTGAATTGAATTCGGTGCAAAGCCATAAAAGGATTTCGCATCATGCTGTCGTTTTCCTTTTTATTCGGCGGCTCTTGCCGGGAAGCCAAGCTCCTCAGATGCCTTAACTGAATATAGGTGGCAGAGAAAAGCTCTTATTTTCTGCAACATACTGGCCGGAGATAGGGGCATAGCTGGTGTATAGCGCCTCCCCGGTCTGCGGGTTGAAGTACACATATACCAGCTTTCCGGTTTTGGCTTCGGTATAAGTATAGTAGTAATGCCCTGTGAGAGGATCGACATAGGTCTGAACCGGCAGACCGGTATCCGGATCGGTATAGGCGTACGCGGGTGCAGTTACCCCGTAAGGATCAACCAGGGAGTCGCCCAGCCAGTTGGAGACGACATTGAGCTTTTTTAAGGAATATCTGGGATCTTCTACCAGCATTCCGTCCACGATCTTGCTTCCTTTGGGAGAGCTTCCCCAGCTCCAAAGAGTTCCGCTTTCATTCTCTTCAGGCTTGGTATCATTGAGATCGATGGCGCTGATCAATTTCTTGCCGTAATCTCCGCCTATGCTCTGAAAATGGCCTGCATCCTGACCGCTGCATATTGCCGCCGAAAGGCACAGCACCAAGATGGCAGAGAGTGCCCATATGCTCTTCATCTGCATAGATCCCACAGCCCAGTGCATCTGAGGCAGAGAAATAAAAGCCTTTTGGGATTGGCAGCATTCCTTTGGAAGCTTTCGTGCCTTTAAATTAAATTGTCGGCCATGCTCCCTGCCAGGGATCTGATGATATCGGCAGGAACCGAGCTTGCCTTGACCTCTTTTCTTGTATCCGGATCAACGTAGACATAGACCATCTGGCCGGTCTCCTTGTCCTCATAGGTGCAATAGGTGAAGAAGGCAACTCCCGTATTGGGATTGAGGATATGATAATATTTTCTTCCCGTGACCGGATCGGAATAGACCTCCATGGGCAGGCCGGTGTCGGAATCGGTATAGATCTCATCCAGCCAGTTGCTGGTCAGATTCAGCAGGGGCCGCAGATAATTGGGATCCCTCTCCAGCTGGCCGTCTACTATCCTGCTGCCCCGGGGTGCGCTGCCCCAGCTCCATAGATCGCTCTCGTTATCCTGGCTCTGATTAGAGGCTATATTGCCGGCCTCTGGCAGATCAGCAATTCCATTGTCTTTCTTGTAGTCCTCAATCCACTTCTGGGCAAACTCACCGCTCACGCTCTGAAAGATGGGAGGGCTCTGACCGGAGGAGAGATTAACAAAAAGACAGGCCAGGAGCAAGAACATCACAATGCCAGCGGCAGATTGCCTGGCAATCAGGGCCTTTAATAAGGGACTCATCTATTATTCCATCAAGAAATTTGATTTCGTCCGATCCTATTCAATCTTTCTGGCTGCCACCTCGATGGCTCTGACCACGCTTTCCTTGGGGATGATGGTGGCTACAGGAATGGAGAGCAGCCTTTCTACAGTGGGACTGACGATGGGGGCGCAGACCAGGGCCGAGGCTCCATCCCTCTCCGCC
>DAWB01000202.1:5958-8249 GCA_002505805.1 Methanosaeta sp. UBA80
GGGCGGCGATGATGGCGATGAAGTTTCCCTCCGAGCCCTCCAGCTGCCGGACGGTCTTGACTATCTGGCGCAGGGTGGTTATATTCGGCTCCCTGTGCCCGGAGAGGATCTTGTAGAGGGTGCTCTGGGGAATGGCTGAAATCCGGGAGAACTCCCGGGCGGAGAGCCCCAGCTCCCCCAGGACCTCTTTTAGTGTCTCTCTCAGGCTCTCGTCCGATTGAAAGGCCGCCCTCATCAGCCGCTCCACGCTTGGCATACTATTGGATAATGCATCTCAGATATTTCTACGTTTGGGACAAAAATCGCATTGAGCGGAAAAGCCTTTTATATTCTGTAATAGATACTTTGGGCAATAGTAGCAGCCCAGAGGTTAATTTTCACAATTAGGATAAAACTTTTCCTCCAACAGAAAACATTATATCATCCATTGGGAGGATTTCTCCCTATGGGCCAATTTCAGCTCAGATGTGTGGGGGATGGATCGCTTCAGCCGGAGTATGCTCTGAGCTGCCCCCATGACCAATCTCTATTGCGCCCCGAATACCGGGCCAGGCAGATTCAGGCCAGAGATCTTCCCGGCATCTGGCGCTTTCTGGACTGGCTTCCGGTGCGGGAGATGTTTCCCGGCTTTGAGGCCGGTCCGGTTACATACAAAAGCCGGGGGCTGGCCGGTGAGCTGGGCCTGGAAAGCCTATTCATCAGCTTCAATGGCTACTGGCCTGAGCGGGGGGCACGCCTTCCCACATGCAGCTTCAAGGACCTGGAGGCTGCTCCCACCATAGAGAGGCTGAAAGAGAGGGGAGAGAAGGCCACCCTGGTCTTGGCCTCCGCCGGAAACACTGCAAGAGCCTTTGTCCATGCTGCATCGCTGGCTGGCTGGCCTCTGCTTCTTTTTGTGCCGGAAAAGGCCCTGGACCGGATGTGGACCGTTCTGCCCAACGGCTCCGGGCAGGTGACGCTTGTCGCCGTGCGGGGTGATTACTATGATGCCATTGTCATGGCGGAGAAGGCCTGCTCCTATCCCGGCTTTGTGCCCGAGGGAGGAGCCAGGAATATCGCCCGGCGGGATGGGATGGGCACGGTGATGCTGGATGCTGCCTTCTTTTTAGGCCGGATCCCAGAGCATTACTTCCAGGCTGTAGGCAGCGGCACGGGAGGCATATCCGCCTGGGAGGCGGCCCTACGGCTGAGAGGGGACGGCCGATTCGGAGATAATCTGCCCCGGCTTCATCTGGCCCAGAATATCCCCAATGCGCCCATATTTTACCAATGGAAGGGACTGCCGGCAGAGCCCATCAGTGAGGATATGTTTGATGATGTCCTCTTCAACAGGAGGCCGCCATATGCAATCCCTGGCGGGGTCAGGGATGCCCTACGGGAAACAGGCGGCGATGTCTACGGGATCACCGATGGCGAGGCGGAAAAGGCCAAGAGGCTTTTTGAGGGGAGCGAGGAGATAGACATCCTCAATGCCCCGGCAGTGGCAGTGGCGGCACTCTGCCAGGCGGTGCAGGAGGGCAGGGTCGGGCCCAATGAAACCATCCTTCTCAATATCACCGGGGGAGGGCTGGCCAGGATGAGAGAGGATTATGAGCTGCAGGCTCTCCGGCCGCTGGCGAAAGTCAAGAGCTGGGAAGAGGCAGCGGAGCTATTAGAGGAAAAGAGATGAGCCAGACTCTAAGTCAATCTATTAGGCCACTGACGCTCACCATTCAGGGCGGAGTGGACAAGGACGGCCACCCCGATGGCGTGCCCTCCATGGAGATCGCCCGGGGAGAGATCATAGGAATAGTGGGGCCCACGGGCTCGGGAAAGAGCACACTTATAGCCGATATCGAGCAGTTCGCCTGGGGAGACACCCCCTCCGGCAGAAAAATTCTGATCAACGGCCTGCCTCCTGCTCCGGAGCTGCGATCCGATCCCAGAAAGAAGCTGGTGGCCCAGCTCTCCCAGAATATGCATTTTCTGGCGGACATGTCCGTTGGGGAGTTTTTGCGCATGCATGCCAAGTCGCGGGGTAAAGATCCCGCCCTGGCGGAGAGGGTCATTGCTCTGGCCAATACCCTCACCGGCGAGCCGGTCAATCCCTCCTTTCAGCTAACCATATTGAGCGGCGGCCAGTCCCGAGCGCTCATGGCGGCGGATATCGCCGTGATCAGCGACTCGCCCATTGTCCTCATCGACGAGATCGAGAACGCCGGGATCAAGAAGCAGGAGGCACTGCGGCTCCTGGCCGGCGAGGGCAAGATCGTGGTTGTGGTAACCCACGATCCCATGCTGGCCCTGATGGC
>DAWB01000075.1 GCA_002505805.1 Methanosaeta sp. UBA80
TGCTGTTGCTCCCCCAGGCTCATTATCGAGAAGACCCCCCCGTTGACATAATCGAGGGATGTAGTCGCCAGATAATCCCGCCCGAGTGCTCGATTGATGCCCTCTCGTCCACCGTTATGATAGATCTTCAAGGGGTTAGCTAAGACCGTCTGCACCCCTACATCCTTCGCCTCCTGGAGGAGATCGGCAACATTGCCCACAAGGTCTGGAATGTANNAAGCGAAGGTGCGCCGGGCTCCAGCTTCGTCAGCGTGTCGGGCTCTGCCGTTCCTATCGAGACCTGCACCACCAGAGGGAGCCCATCCATGGAGCGATAGTATTCAGCGCCGCAAAGACGATGAGGAAACTTGGTGGTGAGCACAGTTGGATATTGGCGGTCTTGTAGGATCTTCAATATCTTTAGCGTGTTCCCATGGCTCCTTTCCGCCCGCTGCAAGGGGTCGGAGGTCGGGCCTATCTGGATAGGGGATCTCTGATCAATGAGCGCCCGCACCATGCCTTTTCCAGACCGGAAAAAATACTTTTCAATGTATTGGACATTGTTGACGGTCACTCCATTTGGCCGATCTCTGAGGCCGTTTCTGCTGCAATAGGCACAGCCACCTGAGCAGCCTGAATAGCTCTCAAGCTTGAGTGGCAGAGGACAAAGCAATCTTTCGCTGTGGTCCGCGATAAAAAGAGGGCGTTGCATGTCTATTTACGTTTTCCACTTTTTTTCACTTTGCCCTTTGGAGTAAGCTTTGCATGCTTTTCATCATAGCTTCCAGTGCCTGCATTTGGTCCAGATCCACCACACATATATAATCATCTCCTAAATATATTTTCAAATCAGAAACAGGTGATACCCCCGCCGGGGAGGTGAAGAAGAAGAAAGCCCTCCACCGGCAGGGCTGCTTTATTCGTCTATCTACACGAACAAGGATTTTGCTTTCATCGCTAGCTCCGATAGTGGATCGGGTGGCCGGGCGATGAGATTGCGGGCTCGCTGCTGCGCTGGCGATTGCCCATCCACAACGACCTGAGCTGGCTTCAAGGCCGCCTCTGCTCTCTCCCCCCAGGCCACAACCTGTGCATCTTGTTTTGGTGGGATGCGATGCCCCAGGTGATCGACATTGGTGAATGTGTGGGGATCGATGACTGGAGTGCGTAGTCCGCTCTCGACAGACCAGATGCCGCGGATGGTTTTGTGGCTTACCTCGATCCCCGCCGCATCCATCTCCGCAAAGACGCTGTCCAGCTTGGTGACCATCTCATCAATTGCGTCCAGCTTCTCCTGGATGGCGGCCTGCTCTCGGGCTATTGCATCCCAGCCATCGGGATCGCTTACCACGAGCCTGACCTCTCCATTCTTGGAAGGGGCTGCACCACAACATCCCAGGGCTCGAGCTCTCAGGGGAGGAAGCTGAGCGAGCAAGCCCGGTTCACGATCGAGAAGCTTGTGGAGGTCATCGAATGATCTGTGGTGATCCCTATAGAAATCGCGAACGGCGGACATCAGAATCTCCCCCCATAAGCAAGGCGCGCTTCTGCATGGCGCTCTTCATTGAGAACCTCCCGCATGAGGGCTGGTTCCTCTTTGCTGATCTGGGTGACCGCCTGAGCCTTGAGGATCTTCTCGTTTGGTGCGGCAGAGCCCACCGACTTGCGTATCTCGCCCATTCGGCTCTTGACAAGCCGGTCAAGCTCTCGGGCAGCCGGACCCATCGGCTCCTGAGGGGCAGATTTGGCAATCTTTGGCTTATGTGGCATGGTGGCCTCAATCCTTTCTGCCAGCAAGACAGCCCGCGCAAGATCAGGCCTCTCACGGCTGATTTCGGTTGTAGCCATTGCCTCCAAGATCTTCGCGTCCCTCGGGCTGGATGCTGACTTGCGGATGGTGTTGATGCGCTCATCCACAAGACGGCGGAACTCCCGCACGCCCTTCTCGATCGCGGTAGGCGCAAATTCGGGATGCACCTCCAGGATCTCGGCGGTTGCCTTTTCTCTAAGCTCTGTCTCGCTCAGGTCGCTTCTGGTCGCTCTGATCTCTGCCATTCTGTCCTCTACCAATTGATTGAATATTTCGCTTGAATTTGACATTTCGTCTTCCTCCATAGATTTTTCTGTATCATCGTCACGTCCGCCGAGTGCAGAGAGCCCTGCGCCCACGAGCCCGGCTACGTCCGCAGCCAGCCCGAGCGCGGCAAGTGGATTCTTCCGCACTGTCTGAACGCCTCTAAAATCAATCGCGCCCGTCGAGGTTTTTGTGATCTCGATTGCGTGCGTCCCGTCCCTGATCCCTGCGAGGAGCTTTGGATCGCGGACTCGGAAAGTTATCCCCCAGTCGCCAGCATCGCCGCCGGGGACTTCACCGCGGGTTTTTGCAACCCATGACTCAACCGGGCACAGGTTTCCGGAGCCGCCAGCGTATGGGCAGCTCTTATTGGGGGTTTCCATGTAGTGCTCAGCGATTTTTTGGAGGTCTCGGCCGCCTGATCTCACCAGGCCATGCACGAAGCCACCATCTTCGTCTATCTTCGTGATTTCGAATTGCATTTTTATAACCTCCTAATAATCAAATTTTGGTACTTTAGGCTGCGGTGTTCGGCCTGTCAAAAGCTGCTCCGGGCGTGGCATCGGTAACCCAATGGGATGGGTTTTGGGGGGTCGGGTTTCCGCCCACCAGACGGCTTGAGCAATCGCCATGATCATGTCATCATGCTCGCCCTGCTCAGCTTCGAATTTTGCCCGGCCCTGCGAACTCATGTGCCCTCTGAAGGCTTTCAGCTCATTTATCAGGAGATCACGGAAAGAAGCATTTGCAGGCACCTGCACCCGGCCATCATCCCATGCAGCCAGGAATTTGCCTACCAGTGCGCTTTTCCCGATATTGAATGCTCCATTATCGAAGTTCGGGGTATCGCCGCCGCCCGTGTACTGGATAGCCACGCACTTCATCCCATCCGCGCGCAGCATATCGAATAGTGCCCGGCCCACACCACCAACATCTATCAGAAAGATGGGTGGCGAGAATTCCGCTGGTCGTAATTTGGGATTCCTGAATACACGCTCGGCCCACTGGACTATCTCCGGGTAAGGGAGCTTCTGCTTGCGTTTTACATCCACCAGCCGGTAGATTTTGCCTTCCTTCTCCGGTATGCACTCCATCACAGACAACGCGCTATAATCATACAGCTGTGCGGGATCGAGTGAGACCATGAAAAATCTGCTCATTAATATACCTCTGCATCTATCTCTTCAAAATCATAGCTCAATGCTTTTTTAATGCGATCATCATCAAATAGGCTGAACTCATCAGACACGAATTCACACTCGTATTCCTGCCTGTACTCCCACTCTGGCAGGGTTCGTCTTGCCTCTGCCAGAATCTCAGGATCGAGCCTCGGGTTCTCTGATGCCCTTTTCATGACCCGCGACCACTCCGGGCCCGCTTCAGTCCAGAGGCGATAGAAGAATCCTCGTTGGCCTTTGGGTGTCGAGGCCAGGATAAGCCTGCCATTGGGATTGCTCGTGAACATCGGAAACAGGGCCGTGAAAAGCTCATCGGCTGCCTCGCTCGCTTCGTCCACAAGTATCAAATCAGGTGCGGTGAAGCCTCGGACCGTCTTTTGCGTCCCCGGCAGGCTGATTATCCGGCTTCCGTTGTTGAATTGGAGGGTTAATTTGTTGTCCTCCTCAAGCTCCGGCTTGGGGGTGATGGAGTCCAGGGCATCGCCTACTTTCCTGAAATTTTCCGAGCTCTGCCGCAGGCTGGGGGAGACCAGCAGGCAGAGGGATTTGGGATGAAAGAGAGCTTGATGGAAGCAGATTAGAGAAGCTATCGAGGATTTGCCGTATTGGCGATGGCACAGGAGTATCACGCGCCTGTTGCTCGGGTTCAGGATATTTGCCTGCTCAGGATCTAGCTGGCAGGCATTCCCAGCCTTGTCTCTAAGGAGGCCATGGTCATGCACCCATCGGACAGGATCCACCTTGTGGATTTCCCAATCCAGTGCCGCCTTCAGGTCACCGGAGAGCATCTCTGACCGCCTCCAGAGCTTCAGGATAGGGCCGCAAAGCTGCCACAATCCGGGCCCTCAAGGTCACCCACTCGGGCATAATCAGGATATTGACCTGTGGCGCATCGGATATTTGGCCATGAATTTTAGCCATCAGCTCCAGGCATTTCAGAGCCTTCTCCAGCCCGAGAAGCGCAGTCTTGATATCTCCACTGTCCTTTGCGGTCCTCTGAAGATCTTTGGCCTCATCATGCCACTTTTCAATCTCTTTATAAATATCTTCAGATGTTGCTAGTTCTGCTGATGTCGGTATCGCCGTCACTTCACGGATATGATGATTGGCTTTTACGTGACGATAGAAAGCATCATAAGATAACGCAAAATCTTGCGCTATTTTTGCGATATTATCTTCAATGCGTGCACGCCTATCGAATTCATCCCGCCTCGGATCTTCGCAGATGGTGCAGGTCTTGGGCATCAGCATCAGCTCGACAAGACGAGCTTACCATCAGCATCGACCAGCACCGGCACTATGTCGCCGGATGCGGTTTGGCCGCACAAGACCACATACGCCTCGCCGGTGTCGGTTCCTTCAACACATTTAAATTTACCGTCCGATCTTTTTTTAATGAGCATCATGTTACCACCTCGCTTGCTACTGGTTTGTCATAGTTCTGATGGCTGTACCTTCGCGCCTGCTGCTCCTGCTTCCGCTTTTTTCGCCGCTCTTGGTTCTGGATATTTCTGAGAAAATTCCCGCGGCTCGGACCTTTCCGTCCCACAGTCATGCTGTCGCCTCCCGCGATCGATCCAGGTCTTCTTCAAGTAGATTCATTTGTATCGCCTCAATTTCGCAGTCCAGCGCGGCTATTT
>DAWB01000188.1:0-150 GCA_002505805.1 Methanosaeta sp. UBA80
CGCTGCAGGCGAGAGATCCTTGGTCATGCCCGCGGTGTAGGTCGAGAGGCCTACCACCCTTTTTCCTTTTTTTATAATCTGCGCTTCAATGCCAGTGTAGAGAGCATTGCTGTTTCCCAAAGAGAAGGTTTCATTCTGAGAATATCTACC
>DAWB01000188.1:262-8037 GCA_002505805.1 Methanosaeta sp. UBA80
TCCATGGAGGTCAAGACCACCCATGGCATGATAAAGCTGCCCGATGCCTATGCCGGCAAATGGGTTGTTCTATTCTCTCATCCCGGCGATTTCACTCCCGTCTGCACCACCGAGTTCGTCTCCTTTGAAAAGAAGAGAGAAGAGTTTGAGAAGCTGAACTGTGAGCTGATCGGCCTGTCCATAGATCAGGTCTTCTCCCACATGNNTTCCCCATCATCGCCGATGACTCGGGACGGGTCGCCTCCCGCCTGGGAATGCTTCATCCCGGCAAGGGCACCAATACGGTGAGAGCGGTCTTCATCATCGATGCCGAGGGCACAATAAGGATCATCCTCTTCTATCCCCAGGAGATCGGCCGCAATATGGATGAGATCCTCAGGGCCCTGAAGGCCATGCAGACAGCGGACAAGTTCAGGGTGGCCATGCCCGCCAACTGGCCCAACAATGAGATGCTTGGCGATGAGGTCATCATTCCGCCGCCCGCTGACGAGAAGACCGCCGCCACCAGAAAGACGGGCGGAGATATGGTCTGCGAGGACTGGTGGTTCTGCCATAAGAAGCTGGGCAAATAGCTGCCCGGGATTATCATATCAGACCATCATATGCAGCGCCCGGCAGAGCCGGGCGCATGTTTTTAAAATCAAACAAACTCCCGGTACTTTCGGAGCAGCTGCATGACCCGTTTCAGATCCTTTCCCTGCCCTTTGGCCTCGGCCAGATAGGTATTGTAAAGCTCATTGGTCATGGCTCTGGGAACCGGCTTGCAGCCCTCTCCCTGGAGCATCAGCTCAAAGCATCTTGCCTCCGCCTCAGAGAGACGCAATGCTCTGTAGCCGCCATCATGCTCCTGATAGAGAGCCAGCTCCTCTTCCGGGACATCAAGAGCCAGCCTGGCCAGGGGGGTTCCGGGTATGGGCTCGGCTATGCTCACAAAGACATCGTCCAGCATGGCCTGCTCCAGGAAGCTCATGCTCTCCATGTAGTCCTCTCTGCTCTCGCGGGGATATCCCACGATGAAGCTTCCTCCCACCTTGACTCCCACCCTCCGGGCCAGCTCTACGGCCCTGAGATTGTCTTCCCTGGTGACTCCCTTTTTCATGGCTTTAAGCATGGCATTGCTTCCGCTCTCCAGTCCAAAGAACACCCAGCCGATGGTGTAGTCCCGCACCGCTTCGAGAACGGCCTCATCCACCAGGTCCACCCTCATGTCCGGCACGGAGAGGTTCCTCTTGCCTAAAATCCCGGAGAGAGCGCGAAGCATCTCCACGAATGCCTCTCGATTTATCTGCTTGCCGTAGCCGAATAGCGAGCCGGTGCCCCCGCTCACCGCCACCCGGCTGACGCCCTGCCTCTTCATCTGCCGGACCTCCTCCACTATATTATCTATGCTGCGGCTCCTGATGCTCCGTCCGAAGAGGCGGGGCACCTGGCAGAAGGTGCAGCCTCCCAGGCAGCCTCGATGGGTCTCAATGTAGACATTGGCGCCACGCACGTTCTGCTGGCAGAGGTCGTCTGGTATCAATGGAAGGGGATGGTTTAGAGAGGATATCGGCAGGCAGGGAGATTTCACAATCCTTCCATCATCCCTATAGGCTGTGCCCGGCAGACCCTGGGGGCCCTTTTCCACCAGATCGGCGACTATATCCTCCCCTTCGCCGGTGACCACCGCTCTGGCATCAAGCTCTCCCAGGACCATCTCCGGGCAGAGGCCTACCGGGCCGCCCACGTAGACATTCTCTTTGGCCGCCACAAACTCTCTGATCTTGGGATCGAGAAGCTGCATGGTGGAGAATAGGCTGAGCAGGACGACATCTCCCTGTGGGTGCAACTTGCTGGTGATCTTTACATCATGCCCCTTATCCCTCAGCACCCCACCCAGGNNGGAGCCGTAGGTGTATGTTCCCGGAGATACGATATCAACTCTCATGTCTGATCCATTCTGGCTGGCTTAAAACTACTGTTGCGGTATTCTAGCCTGCTCAAATATAAAACCGCTTGCCATATCTCAAGCCAAAGGGCATCATGAGGTAAAGGAGGGTGAGCCGGCACATCTCATGGCGGGAGGGAATCTTTTTGGCGACCTACTGTGCCGGCTTAAAAATTCGAGTTCCGCCCTGCCTCAACCCGATTCGACTGAGGCTAATTAGAGCTTATACGAATAAATATTTAATCTTTCCTGTTGAAAAAGGTCTTAATCCGAAATTTTGTCGTTGACCTTTCAGGTAGAGGAATTGCGTGTATGCGGCACTGCTCCAGAAAAATTGAGCCGAAGCGAGGGAGATCTGCAGACCGGGAAAAACTCCTAGTAGACAACCTCCTCGATCTTATTGCCCCTGGGCATCAGGGAATGGTCGGGATTGCCGGAGGGCTTCATCTCTATCCTCTTGCCCTGGGCTTTAAAGAATTCCATATGCTTCTTGGCCAGATCCAGCTTGTCGTCCCCCACCGTATGGACCACATAAGCCTCCTGTTTGGCCTCATCGTAATATAGCTCGTGTCCGGTCCAGCCATTTGCCTTTCTGACTGCCATCCTCTCATCGAACTTCTTTCTCCAGGCTGCAAAGTCCGGTGCGCTATGTCTAACCACTCCGATTCGGGTCATAATTTCACTCCATTAATGATGATGGTTGTTCTACCTAATAGAGATTTTCATGGGGCAGAGGCGCCGGAAAGCTCCTCTGAGATGCGGGAGACGATAGCATCGAAGCACTTTGAAGCGGCCATCTTCTTTCCCTAAAAGGCAATGCTCCGATCGCCAAGCCGTCCTATCTCTGCATCCAGAGGAATAGATATATTTAATCAGTCCTAATAGATTTAAGATTAATACTATTAAACATATGTAATATAACCGGTATTCAGCCTTTTATCTCAGGCGGACTATCTGCTTCAGCTGATCTTTTTAAGGACTCAAGCCTTGAGGCAAGCAGCTCTCTTCGCGACTGCAAAATGGCCATCTCCCTCTCCACGAGCTGCATGTTCTGCTGCCGGGCCAATTCGGCCACATCCTGGGGACCTTTTTCTCCCCGCAGAACAAAGCTTCCTCCCTCGATCAGGAGCCCCATGCCGTAGACCAGAGCGGCGGCGATCTTATGCCTGGCATTCATAAGATCGTTCCACAAAGCCTTCCTGGAGATGCCCATATAAAATGCCGCCTCCTCCTGGTCCAGGTCCAGCAGGTCCACCAGACGAACCGCCTCCAGCTCCTCCAGAGTCAGGGATAAGGCCTCCGTCCTGGGGCAGCCTTCGGGCAAGAAGCATCGTACCGACGGAACCTCGGATATCCAGCGCCGTCCTCTCCTTCTTCCTCGACAGGGACACATAAGCATAGATTGGATGCAGGCTTATTTCAACCTTGCGAGTCAGAAATGTTTAAATATATTGTCTCATAAGTTACTAATATCGAGGGGCAGGCAGAGATGATTATGCTGCTCGATGAAAATATAAATTGAGGTGAATGAAACATGCCTTGGGGAGATTGTGCGGGACCGTGGTGGATTGGCCCTCAAGGGAATAGGGCCGGCTACATTAATCCATGGTGTCGGCGCGCCTACGGAAGAGGCGCAGGATACGGCAGGGGCTTTGGCCGGTACTTCGTTGAGCCATTTCGCCAGCCTACGCCGGAGGAAGAGAGAAGCCATCTGGAAGCGGTGGCCAGGGATCTGGAGGCTGAGCTTAAATCCGTCCGGGATCAGATAGAAAGGCTGCAGTCCAGGTCATGATCAGCGGGAACTGCAGCCGCAATTTTTGTCTTTTTCATAATGCATGTGCCAGGATCTTGGCTTTGCAGAGAATGGCCAGAACTGACCGGGGGGGACATGCTGCTGATCTACGCCACCTTTAGGAGCGGCTCGCAGACCTTCTGAGAGCCTTTGTCAATAAGCGGGAAAGGCAGGACGTAATAGTAAATTTATCCTCTGAGGACTATGCGGCCATGGCAGTGCAGTAGCGCAATGCAATTAAGTCTGGATGAAAATAATGTATCAGGCAAAGAAGATGGAACAGCAAACTCCCTCCGTGGTAAGGGTTGCCCTCTATTCCCTGCTCTTCAACCTCTCTCTGCTGGGGGCCAAGATCTTTCTCTCAGCTATCACCGGAAGCCTGGCCTTGCAGGCTGATGCCGTCCACACCCTGGTGGATGTCCTGGCCTCGGCCGCCCTAATCCTGGGCCTGAAGATCTCGGAGAGGAAGAGCGAAAGCTTTCCCCTTGGGCTGTACAAGGTGGAAAATCTGGCCTCCATCGCCATCTCATTTCTGCTCTTCTTCACCGCCTATGAGATAATCCGGGAGGCGGCTGTAGCCGCTCCACAGGCTCCCCCATATCAGGGATATGCTCTGCTGGCGGTGGCTGCCATAATCCCCCTCCCTTATCTATTCGGTAGCTTTCAAATCCGGGTGGGACGCCAGACGGGATCTCCGAGCCTCATCGCCGACGGCGTTCAGCACAGGGCTGATGTCCTCACCTCGTCCCTGGTCTTCCTGGCCCTGGCCGCCCAGAGCACTGGCCTGCCTTTGGACCGGATTGCTGCGGCCATCATAGCCCTGGTGATAGTTAAAGAGGGCTGGAGAATCCTGGTGGACGGCATGCGTGTCCTCCTGGACGCCTCAGTGGACCTCAAGACCCTGGAGAAGATCCGCTCCCTGATAATGCTGGCACCCGAGGTTGCCGGAATCGAGGAGCTGGTGGCCAGGAATTCGGGTCGCTATCTCTTTGTCCAGGCCAGCCTGCTATTCAGGGTCTCGGATCTCAGAAGAGCCCATATGGCCGGCAAGCGCATCGAGGCGGAGATAAAAAAGGAGCTGCCCCAGGTGGACCGGGTCACCATTTATTATCAGCCAATCCAGAGGAGCAGTCTCAGATACGCCATTGCCCTGCAAGATGCCAGAGGAGCTTTGAGCGAGCGCTTCGGGGAGTCGCCCTTCTTCGCCCTGGTAGATATAGACCTGCAGAGGAAGGATATTAGCAGACAGGAGATAGTGGCAAATCCCTACAGCAATCTGGCCAAGGGAAAAGGCCTGAAGGTCTCCCGGTTCTTGCTGGCATACAAGCCGGATATAATCATATGCAAGGAGAGCCTGGCCGGAAAGGGTCCTGGATACGCCTTTGCTGAGGCGGGTGTGGAGACTGCCCNNTTGCCCAGACTGAGGCGGAGAGCCTGGAGGGATTGATAAAGAGCCTTGCCGGGACGGATATGGAAATGAAGGGTATGCAGGTGGCGGGAGCGCAGGATGCTGGTATGCAGAAATGACAATGGAGACAATTGAAGAACTCTTAAATACTAAATCGCATATATGCACAATTATTCCGATTAGTCATTATCGTAAAATGCGAGGCTTGAGATGAAGGTATGTGTTACTGCAGCAGCGTCAGGCATTGACGCTCCTATGGACCCCAGATTTGGGCGGTGTCCCTTTTTCGTGGTGGTCGACCTGGACAGCATGAACGAGATATCCATTCCCAACGCCAATGTCGATGCAGCAAGCGGCGCAGGGATACAGGCCGCCCAGGAGGTGGCAAGGCAGGGCGTCTCTGCTCTGATAACCGGAAACATAGGCCCCAATGCCATGCAGACCCTATCCGCGGCAAAGATCGATGTCTATCAGCATCAGGGGGGTATAGCCGTGAGAGCGGCTTTGGAGGCGTTCCAGAGGGGAGAGCTCTCCAAGATCGAAGCGCCATCAGTTTCAGCCCACTCCGGCATGGGCCTGGGAAGGGGTCCCGGCCAGGGAATGAGGCGGACAAAAGGCGGCAGAGGACAGGGCCAGGGCGCAGGCAGAGGAGGCCGGCAGCAATGAAGATCTGCGTTCCCACCATGGGGCCTGCTGGCATAGAGGAGGACATCTGCCAGCACTTCGGCCGGGCTCCTACATTCACCATTGTGGACCTGGAGAATGGAGATGTGGCCGTGCTGCCCAATGTGAGCGAGCATATGGGCGGTGTGGGATTGCCCACTGAGACCATCTTCGCCGCCGGGGTGCAGGTGATGATAGTGGGAGGCCTGGGGCCCAAAGCGGTTCAGGCCTTCAGCCAGGCCAACATCGAGGTATTCGTCGGAGCCGCCGGAACAGTCAAAGATGCCGTTGATGACTGGAAGTCGGGGATGCTCAGCCGGGCCGATATGGACAATGCCTGCAGGGATCACAGGCATTAGACCGCCGTTGTCAGGATCCATCTCGAGGTAGTCAATTGAAGATATCCATAGCCAGCGGCAAGGGCGGCACAGGCAAGACCCTGGTTGCCACCAGCATGGCTGCATCCCTGGCCTCAACCGGCAGAGTTGCAATTGCTGATTGCGATGTGGAGGAGCCCAATTCCTATCTCTTTTTCCCGGAAAGGGTTCTTTTGGAGCGGAGAGAGTGCCATGTTGCCGTGCCGGTGATAGAGGAGGAGAAGTGCACCCATTGCGGCAGATGCGCCGAGGTCTGCGCCTATCATGCCCTGGCCGTCCTTCCCCAGACAGTTCTGCTCTTTCCGGAGCTGTGCCACGGCTGCGGTGCCTGCAGCATCGTCTGCCCGGAGAAGGCCATCAGTGAGAGCTTCCGCTCCATTGGGGAGATATTCCTGGCCCGATCCCCGGGTGTTGAAATGGTCTGGGGCGAGCTGACTCTGGGCGAGGCCCGGACCACCCCTCTGATCAAGGCGGTGAAAGAGAGGGCGGAAGGAGATACGGTGATAGTGGACTGTCCTCCGGGGACATCCTGCTCCATGGTGGAGGCGGTGAGAGGCAGCGATTTCTGTCTTCTGGTTACCGAGCCCACTCCCTTCGGACTGTACGATCTAAACATAGCTCTCAAGGTTTTAGATAAGATGAAGATGCCTCATGCCGTTCTGGTCAACAAGAGCGGCATGGGAGACAGGAAGGTTTACGATTATCTGGAGCAGAAGAAGGTAGCTCTGCTAATGGAGATCCCCCTGGACAGAAAGATCGCTGAGATATACTCACGGGGCGAGATCTTCTCGGAGAAGATGCCGGAGTGGAAGCCCAGGTTTGCCGCCCTGGTCAGCCGGATCAAAGAGATGGTATCATGAAGCAGATAGCTGTGGTCAGCGGCAAAGGAGGCACGGGCAAGACCTCCATAGTGGCTTCTTTAGCCGCTCTATCCCGCGGCCGGGCGGTTTATGCCGATTGCGATGTGGATGCTCCCGATCTGCACCTCATCCTCCGGCCCCAGGTACAAGAGAGCCATGATTTCATTGGAATAAAGAGGGCCTCCATAGACAGCGATAAGTGCGTCCAGTGCGGAAGCTGCCAGGAGTCCTGCCGCTTTTCGGCCATTCAGGACTTCCAGGTGGATCAGGCCCTGTGCGAGGGCTGCGGCGTATGCAAGCTGGTCTGTCCGGCTGAGGCAGTGGAGATGAAAGACTGCCTTGCCGGCCATGCCTACATATCCGATACCCGCTTCGGCCCTCTGGTCCATGCCGAACTCTTTCCCGGCGAAGAGGCCTCAGGAAAGCTGGTGGCCATGGTTCGGGAGATGGCTCGCAATCTGGCAGAGTCGCGCCATATGGATCTGGTATTGATCGACGGCTCTCCAGGTATCGGCTGCCCGGTGATAGCCTCCCTGATCGGTGTGGACCTGGCTTTGGTGGCGACCGAGCCCACCATCACCGGGGAGCATGACCTGGACAGGATTTTAGGGGTGGCGGCTCACTTCGGGATAAAGACCGCCATCTGCATCAATAAGTGCGACCTCAATCCGGAAGGAG
This sequence comes from Methanosaeta sp. UBA80, assembly GCA_002505805.1. Classification (GTDB taxonomy): domain Archaea; phylum Halobacteriota; class Methanosarcinia; order Methanotrichales; family Methanotrichaceae; genus Methanothrix. Next base: position 7,968 of record DAWB01000188.1, read on the forward strand.
CAGGCCGAATCGAGGCTCTGGCCCAGGATAGGGGGATAGAGGTGGTGGGAAGGCTGCCCTATCATACCTC
>DAWB01000188.1:8128-20095 GCA_002505805.1 Methanosaeta sp. UBA80
CTTTTCCCACATTCACTTTTCTACCCTCTTCAGTGGATCGGGCAGGGATCAGGCCTGATGGGCAAGGGCAGTGACGCCCATAGAAAATGAGATCTCTCTTCCAAGAGACAAGCCGTTGTGAAAGATGGTGAAAGCTGAGGCGAGCCAGCGCAAAAAAACTTTTATTGCACTGATGAAGGAGGATTGAGGGAGGATTGAGCCAGGCCCAGACATGTCAAAATGACGTGAATACTATCCCGGCCTATGTCAAGGGCGGCATCAAGGCGGCATGGCCGATATGCATCGGCTACATTCCATTAGGGCTTGCCTTTGGCATTCTGGCCCAAAAAGCGGGATTCGATTGGCTTGATATCGGGATCATGTCCGCTATCGTCTTTGCCGGAAGCTCCCAGTTCATAGCGGTCTCCATGCTGGGGGCAGGAGCGGCCCCGCTCTCCATTGTTCTTACCACTCTTGCGGTCAATCTGAGGCACGTCTTGATGAGCTCTGCCCTAGCGGTTCATCTTCACGGCGTCAGCCGGAAATTCCTTTCCATTTTCGCCTACGGGGTGACTGATGAGAGCTTCGCCGTCAATATCGTCCGGTTTCGGGAGGGGGGATGGCATCCCTGCCAGGCCCTGGCGCTCAACCAAGCGGCAAATTTCACCTGGATCGCCAGCACCGTCCTGGGTGGATACTGCGGTCAGTTCATAGCGCCGGGAAGCTTCGGCATCGATTATGCGCTCAGCGCCATGTTCCTCTGCCTGCTGGTCTTTCAGCTCCAGAGAAGGATTCATTTGTTGACCGCTGCCCTGGCCGGGCTTCTGGCCACGGCCATCTCCATTTTGTTGCCGGGCAACTCCTTTGTGATCATTGCATCTGTATTGGGAGCAAGCCTGGGCTTTGCCGTCAAGAAATACTCTTCTCTGCAGAGTGGTGAAGGCAATGCTGGAGAATGAATACGACTTTATATTATTGATAGCGGGAATGGGGCTTGTCACCTATATCCCCCGCTGGCTCCCGCTGTTCTTCCTCTCACAGCGAAAGCTGCCCCAATGGCTGGTGGACTGGCTGGACCTGATACCGGTAGCCATTCTCAGCGCCCTTATATTCCCTGATCTCTTGGTCACCGGCAGCCCGCGCCATCTCGATGTTGTGCAGCTCAAGTCTGTCGTGGCTATTCCCACATTTCTCTTTGCCCTGAAGACCAGGTCTCTGGGGGGAACCGTTCTGGTGGGAATGATGCTCTTCTGGCTGACATCAAGCTTGATTTGAGACATGAACAAGAACAACACAAAATATAAATCGATATGCATGCTAATCAATTAACCAATGAATGCAGACCAGGCAACCATATTTGCCATCATATTAGCTGCATTTATTCTTTTTATATGGGGGCGGTGGCGTTATGATCTTGTGGCCATGATGGCCTTGCTGGCGGCGGTTGCCGCGGGAGCCGTGCCCTGGAATCAGGCATTTTCCGGATTTGCCCATCCTGCAGTTGCGACCGTGGCAGCAGTTCTCATAATCAGCCGATGTTTTCTGGAATCAAACCTGATTGAGGTCATATTCAGGCGAGTCTCCAGACCAAACAGCTCTGTGGCCAGACAGTCCTTCACTCTGACCGGACTGGTGGCAGTGCTCTCCGGATTCATGAACAACGTGGGTGCTCTGGCCCTTCTCATGCCGGTAGGCATTCGCATCTCTCATTTGGGCGGCAATCCGCCTTCCCTTTACCTCATGACCCTGGCCTTTGGCTCCCTTCTGGGAGGCCTGACCACACTCATTGGAACTCCTCCCAACATAATCATCTCCACCTTCAGGACAGAGAATCTCGGTCAGCCCTTCGGCATGTTCGACTTCACGCCCGTCGGCATGGGTGTGGCATTCACCGGTCTGGTCTTCATATCCCTGCTGGGATGGAGGCTGACCCCGATACGCAAAGGCCAGTCATCCAAGAAGGAGAAATTTGAGGTAGAGAATTACTACACCGAGGTGAGAATCGCCGAGGGCTCAATCGCCTCGGGCAAGAGACTGAGCGAGCTGATGCCGGCTGGCGGATCGGACATCCAGTTTAAGGGATTATTGAGAGGCCAGAGCATTCTGGCTGATCTGGCCGGAGAAGCTCTCCAGGTGGGGGATATTCTGATCATCAAGACCAATGTCGATAGCCTTAACGATTTTATAAAATCCAATGAACTGGAGCTGACCGGAGAGAAAAAGATCGATCTTGGTGAGTCGGAGCACACCGAATTGATGGAGGCAGTGGTCATGAATGATTCGCGCCTGGTGGGCAGGTCTGCGAGCAGCATCTGCCTGCGTCGTCAATATGCAATCAACCTGATCGCTGTGGCCGGCCATGATGCTAAAAAGCTGAAGCGCCTTCATCATATCATATTTCATCCCGGAGATGTTCTGCTGGTGCAGGGGCCTTCGGAATCCCTGACGGGAGTTGTGGAATTGCTGGGATGCCTGCCACTGGCAGAGCGTGGCTTGAAACTTGGCCCGGCCAAGGATATGCTGCTGCCTCTAATCATCTTCGCCCTGGCCATAATTGGATCGGCAGCAGGCATGCTTCCCGTGGAGATCGCATTTGCCAGCGCCGCTACAGCCATGATCTTGATAGGAATGCTTACCCTGCAGCAGGCCTACGAGAGCATAGACTGGTCCATCATAATCCTCCTGGGGGCAATGATCCCGGTCAGTCAGGCCCTGGAGAGCAGCGGAGGGGCGGTTCTGCTGGCTCAGAATTTGATTCAGATCTTCGGCCAGTACCCTGCAGCAGTAGTTTTAGCGGCCCTTATGATCTGGACCATGATCCTCACAAATGTGGTGAACAATGCCGCTGCAGCCGTGCTCATGGCCCCAATCGCCTATGACACGGCACAGGCCATGGGGAGCTCTCCGGACCCCTTCTTGATGACAATAGCCATTGCTGCCTCCTGCGCCTTCTTAACCCCCATAGGCCATCAATCCAATACCCTGGTCATGGGCCCGGGGGGCTATAAGTTCACTGACTACTGGCATATGGGCCTGCCACTGAGTGTGATCGTCATATTGGTGGCTATTCCCTTGATAATGTGGTTTTGGCCTTTATCTTCTTCATAATCAGCTTCCGGATCTCTTCAGCAAAGAACACCGTGCTGGATACGGCAAAGATTGTGGACCAATCATGAAGCGAGAGTTCAACCGTTCCCAGAGCCATCTGGAAGAAGGCCACCTCGGTTGCCGTGAACTGCAGGGCTATGGAGGCAGCTATAGCTGCTACAAGATATTTATTGGTAAAGAGGCCTATCTTGAATACGGACTTGTCCCGCGACCTGCAGTTGAGGGCATTGAATATCTGGAACATGGCCAGGGTGGTAAATCCAAGAGTCTGAGCCCGGTGAATGTCCCCTCCATTCAGCTCGCTGGTGAACACCCAGATAGTCCCGGCAGCCATGAAGACTGCCACAAATAAAACATTCTTTAGAATATCCTTGTTGATGATGTTTGCCTTGGGATTTCTGGGCGGCTGGTCCATGACATCCTCTTCTTTGGGCTCCATGGCCAGATTTATCACCAGAAGGCCGTCTGTCACCAGATTGACCCACAGGATCTGCACCGGAGTGAAGATAAGCACATTTATGGCCAGGAAGACCAGAGATACCAGTATGGTGAGGATCTCTCCTGCATTTGTGCTGATGAGATATTTTACCACCTTTCGAATGTTCTCGAATATTACCCTGCCCTCCTCCACCGCATTCACTATGCTCTGAAAGTTGTCGTCCGTTAGAATCATATCTGCGGTCTCTTTGGTCACATCCGTCCCGGTTATGCCCATGGCTATGCCGATTTCGGATGCCTTGAGTGCAGGAGCATCATTGACTCCATCTCCGGTCATGGCCACGATATGGCCCCTTCTCTGCAGCGATTGGACTATGCGGTGCTTATGCTGGGGGGAGACGCGGGCGAAGACCGATGTATCCTGGATCAGTGCGTCAAGCTTTTCATCGCTCAGGCTGTCCAACTCCGAGCCGCTCAGAACCCTGGAGCCTTCCTCGTAGATTCCAATCTCCCTGGCAATGGCCTGTGCGGTTATCTTATGATCTCCCGTGGCCATGGTTACCTTGATCCCCGCCCTCTTGCATAGCTTCACCGATCTTATGGCCTCGGGCCTGGGCGGATCGATCATCCCCGAAAAACCGGCGAATATGAGTTCAGCCGGCCCATCACTCTTAAAACGCTCCATGTCTTGGAACTTAATTGGAGCATAAGCCAGGGCCAGGACCCTCAATGCCTCTCCTGCCATATCCGAGCTGGCGGCCAGATAATCCTTCTTATCCTCCTCAGTCAAGGCCCTTGTCTCACCCTCATCCAGAACATGGGTGCACATATCCAGAATGGTCTCAGGCGCTCCTTTAAGAAAAGCCAGAGCCTCTCCGGAATCGGTGCGGTGAAATGTGGCCATGTATCTGTTCTTGGGATCGAAAGGAATCTCCTCTATACGGGGCAGGCTCTCTTCCAGCTGGCTCTTTTTTAAGCCTGCCTTTGCCGAAGCCACCACCAGGGCCCCCTCTGTGGGGTCTCCCAGAATCTTCCACCGGTCCTCTTTATCGGATTTAAGTGAGGAATCGTTGCAGAGGGCAGCGATCTTGAGGAACATGTCCAGGCTTCTGTCCTCCGATGCGATCAGGGGCGAGCCGGCTATCTCAAAGCCGCCCTGGGGCTGAAATCCCACCCCGGAAACATCGACCATGCGGCCGGCCAGGAATATCTTTTGAACCGTCATCTGATTGGTGGTCAGGGTCCCGGTCTTATCGGTGCATACTGCAGTTATCGATCCCAGTGTCTCCACAGCATCAAGCTTGCGTATGATGGCATTGCGGCTGGCCATGCGGCTGACTCCCACCGCCAGAACCACGGTTATGGCCGCCGGAAGGCCCTCGGGGATGGCAGATACGGCCATGGCCAGAGTGAAGAGGAACAGCTCGATCAACTCAAAACCGCGCCATATTCCCACGACCAGAGTCAAGCTGCTGGCAATAAGGGCCAGGATCATCAGCTTCTTTGAGAGATCAAGAGTACGCCTCTTGAGGGGAGTCTTTGCCTTCTCCGTCTTGCTGATCTGGTGGGCGATCTTTCCCATCTCGCTCTTCATTCCGGTGGCATAAACAGCAGCTTTGCACCTTCCCTGAGTGACCACAGTCCCGGCGAAGATGATGTTGTCTTTTTCAGCAATGACGAGATCTCCCTGAAGAGTATCGGTCCTTTTCCTTGCCGGCACCGACTCTCCGGTGAGCATGGATTCGTCAATCTCCAAATTTGCTTCTTCAATGATGCGAGCATCGGCGGGAACTTTTGCGCCTGCTTCAAGGAGGATTATATCCCCGGGAACAACCTCCCGGGACTTTATGCGCATCTCCTGACAGCTCCCCCTCTCCGGACAGTCCCTCAGGACCCTGGCTTCGGCAGACGCCTGGGATCTCAGGGCTAAAATGGCCTCTTCTGCCTTGTATTCTTTAATAAATCCCAGGGCGGTGTTGATGCAGATCACAGCGATTATCACCGCTGCATCAATTGTCTTGTCTGCCAGAAAAGAGATGGCTGCCGCCAGGCTGAGCACTGCTATAAGAGGATTTCTCACCTGCTCTATGAGCAGGCCCAGCTTGCTCATCTTCTTGCCCTCTTCCAGCTCATTAGGCCCGAGAGCCTTGAAGCGTCTGGAAGCCTCATCCGAATTAAGGCCCCTGAAGCTGCTATCGAGCCTCTCCAAAACCTGCTCAGCGCTTAAAGAATGCCATCTGTTCTCAGATTCAAGAGCCATATGTGCCTCACCCCGATATCGTCATTATCCTCAATAAGATCTGCCCCTGAGCAAAGCCCCTATAGATATGCTTCAGTTACATATCTGCGCATCATTCTGTGGCTGTTAAAGAAAGAGGCTATCATGCCTATTGAATTCTTCATCATCCTCATCCAGTAATCTCTTCTCTGGTAGAACATGGGGATGATTATATACTCAAGCTTGCTGTAAAAATCTTCGATCTCCCTCTTTCGAGCCATCTCAAAGGAGATATCTTCCCCCGGCTCAGGCCCTATGGACCAGCCTGTGACTCCTTCTATCCAGCCCTCAATCCACCAGCCATCGAGGACGCTGAAGTTGACCACCCCGTTATGCGCCGCCTTCATGCCGCTTGTCCCCGAGGCCTCCTGCGGCGGGAGAGGGGTATTGAGCCAGACATCTGCCCCAGAGACCATTTTGGCTGCCAGCGGCATATTGTAGTCCTGAAGATATGCGATCTTGATCTCATTGTGCAGAATATCCATGATTTCAAAGACACTCTGGATGGCCTTCTTGCCTTCCTCGTCCCGGGGATGGGCTTTTCCCGCCAGCACAATCTGGATGGTTCCCTTATGGTTGGCCCTTCTGAGCCGTTGGAGATCCGAGAAGAGAAATGTGGTCCTCTTATACATAGTGGCTCTTCTGGCAAATCCTATGGTCAGGGATTCGTCATCCATATCCGCATCCGTCTCCCGGTTCACCTGATCTATTAGATCCCTCTTTGCTCCCATATGCGCCTTCCAGATCTCTTCATCAGGGCAGCCATTGACCCGAAGAAGCATCTCGGGCTCATTGGCCCAGCCGGGCATGTATTTATCGAATAACTTTTGCAGGCACGGACAGGTCCAGGTGAAGGAATGCACGCCATTGGTGATGGAGTGGATCTCATAGCCTGGAAACATATCCATGGATGTGGCCCTATGCCTTTTGGCAACGCCATTGATGTAATTGGAGAGATTGAGAGCCAGACCGGTCATATTCAGCCTGTCGGCTCCTGCCAGCTTTTTCAGGACTTCTATATCAATAAAGTCGCCCAACAAATCTCTAACCAGAGAATAATCGAATTTGTCATGTCCTGCCTGGACCGGAGTATGGGTGGTGAAGATGCAAAGATCCTTGACTGCTTCTGCATCCATCCCATATCGCTTAAGCAGCTCCAAGGTCAGCAGGCTCGACTGTCCTTCATTCATATGATATTTTCTGATCTCAGTGCCCAAGGCCTCTAGAATTCTCACGCCGCCGATTCCCAGGACCATTTCCTGCTTTAATCTGTAGCTGTCGTCTCCGCCATAGAGATGATCCGTAATTGTCCTGTCATCAGAGCGGTTTGCCTCCAGATCGGTGTCCAGAAAGAGCACAGGTACAGCTCCTCCGGTAGGGCTCTGCTGATTATAGATCCAGGCGCCGACCCTGACATCTCTATTCTGGATCTGGACTGTTGCCTCTGCCGGCCATCTCACCAGGAGATGGGAGGGATTCCACGGCACCGAAAGCTCAATCTGTTCTCCTCTTTCACCAAGCTCCTGGCGGAAGTATCCAAGTCTGCTGATGAGGGTTACTGCGATCAGGGGTAGTTTCAGGTCGGCGCTGGACTTTATGGTGTCTCCGGCCAGTGTCCCAAGCCCGCCGGCATATGTGGGAATATCGCTTAGCAGGCCGATCTCCATGGTGAAATAAGCAATGCTATTTTTCCTCAGGCTGGCAGCTATAAAGGGAGGTTTGCCGAGGATTCATTAGATATTGCTGAAAATCCTGTCATATATAGTCCAGCCATTTAATCCTTTAAAGCCTTTTCGTGAATTGGAGCAGCAAAAGGAGCTGAATAGGCAGGCTAGCTGAAGATAGAACCAACATTAGGAGTTATAACTATTCTATAATATTTTTCACACACTCTTTTATTCCTATGACAGTGAATGCTGCCGGAAAAGTTCATAGGGGGGCTGGACTATATGCCCTGAACATCGATATTGCATCTATATCCGGAATAGAGGCAAAAAACGCTGCCAGCCGCTTCAGTACCGAAAGGCTTATCGATATCTGAAGCATTATTGCATGGCAAGGCAAGCTGATATTTTGCCGGGAGGAAATAGAATATGCCCGAATTCGCCAATCCCTTTTCCGGTCTGGCCAATGACCGCAAGCTGACCCAAGAAGAGCTGATAAGAGCGGTTCGATATATGGTGGCAGCAGAATACGAGGCAGTTCAGCTATACATGCAGCTGGCAGAGTCAACGGAGAGCGAGCTGGCCAGGACGGTGCTGGTTGATATCGCCGATGAGGAGAGGGTCCATGCCGGAGAGTTTCTCAGGCTGCTCAAGGAGCTGGCTCCCGAGGAAGAGGAGTTGTATCAAGAGGGATATGAAGAGGTCGAAGAGATTATAGAAAAACAAAAGAAATAAAATATATTTTCTTTTAATTTTTTCTTAAACCGCCCCGCTGCCCCGTTCCCTGGTCCTGACCCGTACCACCTCCTCCACCGGGCAGACGAAGATCTTTCCATCACCCGCCTCCCCGGTCTGGCAATACTCGCAGATGAGGTCTATGACTGCTTCTGCATCATTATCCTCCACCACCATCTCCAGCTTCATCTTCTGGAGGAACTCCACCCGGTAGTCGCCCGCCCGCCACTGCAGAGCAATGCCCTTCTGCCTGCCCCGGCCTTTGACCTCGCTCACAGTCATTCCCGAAAAGCCTTTAGCATCCAGCTTGCTGCGCAGCAGGTATATCTTCTCCGGGCGGATTATGGCTTCAATCTTCTTCATCCTTGCCACCTCACATGTAAGCGCCTTCGCCGTGCTGGCTGATATCCAGCCCCACAGCCTCTTCCTCCTCTTTCACCCGCAGTCCCATCAATGCATCAATGATCCTGGCCAGGCCGAAGGTGACGGCAAAGGAGTAGGCCCAGGTGACAGCCACGGCCAGGAGCTGAATCAAGAGCTGATGGCTGTTCCCGGCTAGAAGTCCCGCTGCCCCTATGCTGGCGAAGATGCCTGTAGCCAGAACACCCCAGGTGCTGCCTATGCCGTGGCAGGCCAAGACATCCAGAGAGTCGTCCACCCTGCCGCTGCCCCGGATGCAGATGATGGCATAATATCCGGCGATAGCGGCCACAACTCCGATGGGCACCGCCGCCAGTGGGCTCACAAATCCGGCGGCGGGAGTAATGGCAGCAAGCCCGGCCACAGCACCCGTGACTATGCCCAGAGCAGAAGGCGCTCTATCTCTCCAGGAGAGGAGCATCCAGGTTGTAGCTGCCGCCGCAGCGGAGGTGTTGGTGGTCACAAAGGCATTGGCGGCGATGCCATTGGCAGCCAGGGCCGATCCGGCATTGAAGCCAAACCAGCCGAACCAGAGCAGGGCCGCGCCCATGACTGTGGTGGGGATGTTATGGGGCTCCATGGGATCGGTTCCAAAGCCCCGCCGGGCCCCGATGACCAGGGCCACGGCCAGGGCGGAGACACCGGCGGTGATGTGCACCACAATTCCCCCGGCGAAGTCCAGGACCCCCATCTGGGCCAGCCACCCTCCCCCCCAGACCCAGTGGGCCACAGGGTCATAGACCAGGGTGGCCCAGGCCAGGGAGAAGACCAGAAAGGAGCTGAATTTTATCCGTTCCACATAGCTGCCGGTGATAAGAGAGACGGTGATGATGGCAAACATGCCCTGAAAGATCATGAAGGTCAGAGCAGGGATGCTCAGCCCCTCCTTGGCCTCCAAACCAACTCCGGAGAGGCCCAGAAAGTCCAGGCCGCCGACAAGGCCGCCGATATCATGGCCGAAGGCCAGGCTGTAGCCATATAAAATCCACTGCAGGCTGATGATTCCCATGACGGCAAAGCTGAAGATGATGGTGGATATGGCGTTCTTCTTTCGCACCATCCCTCCATAGAAGAGTCCCACCCCGGGGATCATGATCAAGACCAGGGCGGCGCTGATGAGCACCCAGGCATTGTCAGCAGCGCTGACTCCATCCTGGGCCAGGGCGGGGCCGGCCAGGAGAGAGCTGATCAATAAGCATAAGAGCAGCAAACGATGGGAAGGCAACAAATCACCATGAGTTGAGAACAAAACCTAAGCTATAAGCGTATTTGGGAATATGTATGCGGAATTCTCAGATATTATGAAGATTTCTTAACTAGATTTCAGGAAGATTCAGGCCCTTTATGCCTGGTTTGCTGCCGAGCGGTAGCATCGAACGCCGAAGTATCAAGACTACAGGTACAAGCACATGAAGAAAGCTTTAATAGCATCATTTACCATTACTATATGGTGGTGATTGATATTAGGGCATTTACAATATTCCTTGTGCTAATGCTCGGACTGCTCTCCGTTGTTGTTGATGCAAGACCGCATGGTAACGTTTCACCGGGCTACGATTGGATCTCACCTGGCTATACCTACACATACTGGTACGGATATCCTAGCCACTACAGTTGGTATACAGGCTATTATTATCCTTATAGCTACTACTATTCTCCAAGCTACTACTACTATTACCCCTACAGTTACAGCTATCCTTACAGCTACGGGAGCTATTACTGGTACCCAAGCACATATAATCGCTATTACTGGTGGTATTGGTAATCTGACTGGAAGTAACCTCCAATCACATCCAGAAATTGCCACCAGCTTTTCTTCTTTTTTCCTTTAATCTTCCTGCCACCAGAGGTAGCTGGCTGATGCTTTCAGTGAGCCGCTACATAAGCAAGTCATCAATTCCTAATCTCCCGCCATCCACAATCTCGATCTCCTCCACCGTCAGAGCATACAGCTCGTGGACCAGGGCGTTTATCCGCCGGTAGGTGGCCAGCGACTCATTGGTGGATGTGGATCGGGATCTGCTTCATAAGGGCGAGGATTCTCCAGGAAGCCCCCGCTGGAGATCTGCTCGAAATGTAGTGCTAGCAGGTTGAGCCAGCATGTTTTCTTCACCCGGGAGAAGATCTGCCTCCAGGGCTTGACTATACAAAATCGGTAAACTACGATCTATTGATGCTATTTCATCAGCCGCGGCGGCAATAAGCTCAAAAAGCTCTTTGCGCCGTGATTTTGCAATTTCAAAATTGGTTTTCATGGTTTTCATGGTTTTCCTACAGCAATGTCGAGCAAAAGCCGACACCGAAATTTTTACTCTGTAACAGGTAGGATATGAACCCAAATCTCAACGCCTAGAATTGCCGTCAGCTCCGGTTATCTTCTTCCGGTGATTGGGGATAATGGTCAGGGTGATCCGCCCCCTATGACCGCCATTCATCCCCACCCTCCACTATTCCACTCCTTCCTCCATCGATTCATCCAGCAAATAGACCAGCACGTCGATCTGCCTGTCAGCAGCCTCGATCTGCCGCTCCCGAGCCGTCTGCTCTTGAGGCGTGTGGGCCCCGGGAGGAGCTGTTTTAATTCAATATCACATACCTGTGCTGGGATTGGTTCCCAACACAATCGGAGAGCCTGTACCCATTGTGCTTATCACATCAATGATAACCGCATTGCTGGATTGGTCACCCATGCTGAACAGCAGATAATGTTTTCCCGCAACGTCGGAGCGATATGGAATTCGATTGTAGCCCGAATTGAAGTAGAAATCTGTCTTCTGGTAGATCCCCTGGTTGGAGGGACTGGGATATATTTCCAGGAACTCTCCCGGGCCGCTGGCTGATGTGTATGCTATCAAATACAGGCTTGAGTATTGGGGCACTGAGGCATATTGGCTCAAACCACCGTAGCTCTCGATCCAGAGATATTTTCCAAGAGTGTTTTGGTAGGATGAGAGTGGAATAGAAGATTCTCCGAAATAGACTATGGTTGAGGGCGCTAGCTGGCTGAATACCTCGGAGACACCACTTCGCGTTGCATTTCCGTGAACCGTCCCGTCTTCGCTTCCCCCCATTTGTCTTTCCACATTCTCCTCTCCGCCCATATCTCCGATAGTATGACTTTCCACATTCTCTCCCCCACCGATTAATAAAGAGGGCTTGTCAATGACGGATAAGGAGGGCTTGTCAGTTAAGGATCCGAGAGTGCGACTTTCTGCCCCCGTTTCTTCCACAATTTGTGCCGTTCCATAAAGGTGATCGAAATTCCCTCGGCTTGCGTTCGCTGCGGGGCTGGCGCTGACATTCAGCTTCGATATTCCCTGTAGCCGACATTCCGGATTAACACAT
>DAWB01000005.1 GCA_002505805.1 Methanosaeta sp. UBA80
GGAGACTCCCGCTCCCATGCAGAGTATGCTGTCCATGCGGTCCAGAGGCGGAAAAGCCCCCAGGCTATAGCAGCCGATGTCTCCCGTCACCACCACATCCTTCTTGCCCAGGGCATAGAATATGCCCCGGTGAGGACAGCCGGGACAGAGCACTGGCGGGCGGGGAGGCAGATCCTGGGTGAATGGGTGGGGGAGGTTTTCCGGGATGGCTCTCTCCTCCAGCCTGGCTTTCGACTCCAGCAGCCGGTCCACAGATAGCTCCATGATGCCGGGAACAATGTCCCTGCCCCGGCAGGCTATGCCCAGAGCCCTAACGTGCTGCTCCAAAAAGTCGTCCAGCTCTTCCACCACCAAGAGGCTTGCAACGCCGGCGTCGAATTCCCTGATCAGGGCATCGGGATAGGGGTAGGCCATTCCTAATTTGAGCACGGATGCCTCCGGCCAGACCTCCCGGACATACTGGTAGGCTATGGAGGAGGTGATGATCCCCAGGCTCTTGTCCCTCCATTCCATCCGGTTGGCAGGCGAGCTTTCTGCTATTTTTTGCAGAGCAGTCAGCCTCTCCTCCACCTTCCGGCGCATGGGTCTGCCCCAAACCGGTATGGGCACGAATCGGGGCGGATTCTTGATCAAACCCACCTTCTGCTGCGGCAAAGAGCGCTCTCCCTGCTCCACCAGGCTGCGGGAGTGGCTGACTCTGGTGGTGGTGCGCAAAATGACCGGGGTCTTGAACTCTTCCGATATCTGCAAGGCCAGGATGGTAAAGTCTCTGGCCTCCTGGCTGTCCGATGGCTCGAAAAGGGCAATTTTGGCAAATCGGGCATAATTGCGGGAATCTTGCTCGTTTTGTGAGGAGTGCATTCCCGGATCGTCGGCCACGCAGGCTACAAAGCCTCCCTCCACCCCGATATAGCTCAAGGTCATGAGGGGATCGGCAGCCACATTCAGCCCCACATGCNNCTTCTCATTGGGCGACCACTCGCAATAAACATCGGCCTTATACCTGGCCAGGCTCTCCAAAATCTCCGTGGAGGGGGTTCCCGGATAGCCCGCTCCCACAGTCACACCGGCCTCAAAGGCCCCCCGGGCTATGGCCTCATTGCCGGACAACAGTCGTCTCAATGCCTTATTCTCCTGAAATATATTGCTGAATGATGGTTGTTGATTGCTGTTCGTTTATGCGCAATCATATACATCAGAGATTTCAGGAGGCGATGCGGATTTTGCTCTTATAATCCTTGTGGTGGATCTTGATTTTCTTTATTAGGAAGGTCGATTATCAGCATTATCAGCAATCAGATCTCCTTGTGCAAGACTGATGCCGCAGCCTGGGCCTGGGGAAATCTTTTTAAACCATATTGCATTGCAAAGCGCATTGAAGTACAACTTAGTACATTTGCACGAGGTATGATAATGGACATAGAGGATTTCTGCATTTGTGTGCCCGGGTTACGCCGGGAGCCAGGGAGGGAAGGAATATGATGCCTCTTCCCTATGCCGCCCTGCTGGTCTTCATCATAATTATGATCTCATTTACCATCTTCGTCTTGATGAGGAGATACCATGATCAATGAACTGCTGCTGGTGGCCTATGTGGCCCTCATCGTCATCCTCTCCTTCAAGCTGCGCCAGGGCACATTCTCCGGATTCGTTATCTCCGACAGGAATATCGCTTATCCGGCGGTAATAGGCATAGCCTTCACCGCTGCCTACTTCAGTGCCGCCTCCTTCCTGGGAGGGGGAGGGTACGGCCTTGCTGCGGGCATGCCCTGGGTGGTCTTCTGCACCTTCCTTCACGTGGCCTTCGCCTGCATTGCCTGGCTGGTGGCGGGAAGGATCTGGGCCATGGCCAAAAAGTACGATGCCAAGACCGTGCCCCAGCTCCTGGAGAAGAGGTACAATTCGCCTACCGGAAAAGTTGTTCTGGCGGCCATCATGCTCATCCTTTACACCGTCTATCTGGTGCCCATATTCAAAGGATGCGCAACCGTATTCCAGGGCCTGATCGGCGTTACCTATCTGCAGGGCCTGATCATTGCTCTGGCCATTGTGGCAGTTTATTATGCCATAGGGGGCCTGCCGGCAATCATCTGGATAGGCTTCATCCAGGGTCTGCTCATGCTGGTCGGCGCAGTCCTGCTCTACAGCGGGCTCTTTTCCGCAGGCGGTGGAATGGATATCTGGCAGAGGATACCGCCAGAGGTTCTCTCCATGCAGGGGCTTAACATTCCCTGGCAGAAGACGCTCGGCCAGGCCTTTTCCATCAGCCTGGGGCTTATTGCCCTGCCGGATCTCTTGATCATGATATTCTCCGCCAAGGACAGGAGAGTGGTGCGCTTTGCCGGCATCTGGGGGCCGATCTCCATCGCCATTTATGCTCTTAGCATATTCTCTCTGGGGATACTGGCTTATGGAGCCCTCAGCGCGGATCAGCTGGCGCCCTTCCTCAAGAATCCGGACGGACTGGTGCCCTTCCTGGCCAGTGCCCTTCTTCCTTCTGGATTTGACGGGCTGATCCTCCTGGCGGCCATATCTGCCGCCATGTCCACCNNCATGAGCGCCATTGTGCTGGTCACCACCACCGCCCTCACCTCCGATATCCTGCGCTATTTCCACCCGGAGATCTCAGACAAAAGGCTGCTGCTGCTTACCCGGCTGGTGGGAGTTAGCATCCTCTTGATTGCGGCAGCATCGGCGGTTGATGTCCCCCAGCAGATTGTGCCATTGGTCTCGGTGAGCATGGGAGTCATAGCTTGCTGTGTATTCGTTCCCCTTATCTTCGGGCTGTATTGGGAGAGGGGCAACCAGAACGGCTTTGTGGCCAGCCTGATCGCCTCCTTCCTCTCTGTGGTGGCCTGGAACTTCTACGGCAATCCACTGGTTCATCCCGTCTTCATCGGCCTTGTCTGCGGCACGGTTGCCTACTGGCTGGGAAGCTTGGCGATGGGACAGCCCAGAGGGAGCATATTGCCTGACAAAAGCAAAAATGCTCATAAGAGCGGACGGTAGCGGATAGCGCCTCCTCTTTGCCAAATCCATCTTTCTTTTTGTTAAATTTTTGCAGGGATTTTCCGGCAATTTTAACCAGCATTAAGCGATGGTTTTCCAGCACCCTGACTTCGCTNNATTAAATTAATATACCGAATCAGAAAGCCATATTCATATCCAAGATGGAGGGAAGACTATGGCTGAGATGAGAAATTTTGCTCTGCGAGACGCTGAGGGAAACGAGATTGGGGTATTTACCGGAAAGTCGCCCAGACAGGCTGCGCTCAAGGCGGCCAACCGGGGCTATACAGACATCAAGCTGCGCGAGCGGGGTACCAAGAAGGTGCATATCTTCTCCGGAGAGAGGGTGCAGGTGGACAAGCCCGCCGGAGCACCGGCCTGGATGCCGGATAAGATCTGGAAGCCGAAGGTGAAAAAGGAAGGGATAGAGAAGCTGGAATGAGCTAGGCGGCATAGCTATTAAAAATTATAGGGCAGGCCCGCGACCGCCCTTATAATCCCATTTCTTTGCTTTAGGCCGGAGCTTGGCCACTCTTTTCTTCAGGATGAGAGAGCATCTTATGCCCCGCAAACATTTGATCTAATCTGCGCCGCCGCAATTGCAGGCACTCCTGTCTCCTCCCATGAGGGCAATCCTCTTTTCCTCGGCAGCAATCTTCTTTGCCTTGATCATCCTTCTATGATCCTCAATCATTGCTTGGATTGTCTTTTTCTCTGGCATCATTCCCTCAGCAACGACATCCATAATCCCAGCAGATTCCTTCGGCTTAAGGGCACAGATATTCTCAAAATACTGCCATTGGCTCCAATTTCCACAGCCTTCGGCATTGCAGGCCTGCACATGCCAGAAGTAGACTCCATCCGGCAGGTTTACGGAAAGAAATTCTGAGCAGAAGCCGCCACGAGTCACATTCTTGGCATCGAACCACTCATTTGCCACAAGGAATTCTTCGGCATCAGGAGAGTTGTTTGCGGCAAAGGAATTGTTGCTGTAAACCTGCAGATTATATTTCGTAGCATTATAAGCTGCCGTCCAGTTGAAGATCGGTCTGGGGTCGGATATGAGACCCGCTGGCAATAGAGGACTGGAATTGCCCGGCTGCATTTTAAATGCACTCGATGAATTCATCCCTTGTATTCCATTATCGGATATCTTTAGGCTGTAAGCCTCCGTTGCCGTCTGATCGGCAGGAAGGCTCTTGCTGCAACTCCTGCAGCTTCCCGCTCCGGCCTGCTCCAGATGGCTCTGGGCAACGCACGAGCCTGCGATCATCAGCATCAGAATTGCAGTCACTGCTGCAATTATAAGCCTCTTCTGTAGAAATTCGTTCTTAACCATGAGATCACCATTCTGTTGGTAATTTGTAGACAAAGAATATATATTTTTTCACTCAATGACAATGCAAATCAGGATAGAGCCTATCAATAGCTAATATAGTTCTTAATCTTTTAATTTAGGTATTATATTTTTAAAGATTAAAATGAAGTGAGCGCTGAACCGAAGAAGGACTGTGAAGATAAATGAAAAACAAAAGGAGATCTAGAGGCTGCCCTGCCTCTAGGGCACCAGACGCTTTCGATCCCGGGGAAAGATCACTGCATCGCGAATGTTCTCCAGATTGAGCATGGTCATGACCAGCCGGGAGAGGCCCAGTCCCCAGCCGGCATGTGGAGGCATGCCGTAGCGGAAGGCCTTGAGATAGAACTCGAAGCCGTCCGGATCCAAACCCTTCTCCTTTATCCGTCCTACAAGCTGTTCATAGTCATGCACCCTCTGCGCTCCCGAGGCCAGCTCCATGCGCGGATGCATCAGATCGAATCCCCGGCAGACCTCGGGATTGTCCTCATAGGGCAGGGTGTAGTAGGGCTTGATTGATGAGGGCCAGTCGGTGAGGAAGTAGTGCTCGCCGATGCTCTGGCCCAAAAACCTCTCCGTCTCTGTGTCCAGGTCGTCGCCCCACTGCATCTTTGCCCCGGCCTTCTCCACTGCCAGATCAAGGGCTTCGGTATAGGTGATCCTCCGGAAAGGCAGACCGGGAACCTGGAGATCAAGGCCCAGGACCTCTAGCTGATAGCGGCAGTTCTCCGCTACATGCTTGTAGGCTCCTGCCACCGCCTGCTCCAGAATCTCCATCACCGCTTTGTCATCGGCAAAGCTGACCTCCAGGTCGATGGATACGGCTTCATTGAGGTGGCGGCGGGTATCGTGCTCCTCGGCCCGGAAAATGGGCCCGATCTCAAAGACCCGATCCATGCCCGCCCCCATCAGCATCTGCTTGTAGAGCTGGGGGCTCTGATTGAGGAAGGCCTCCTTCTCGAAGTAGCTGATGGGAAAGAGATCCGTTCCTCCCTCGGTAGCGGCAGCCACAATCTTGGGAGTAAAGACCTCTGTCACGGCATTTTCTCGGAAGAAGCCTCTCAGGCTCTCGAGAACGGCGCTCTCAATCTCGAAGGCAGCCAGGACGCATGGTCTTCTGATATCCATGAACCTGGCGTCGAGGCGGGTGTCCAGCTCGCACTCAACCTTCTCTGTGGGATCGAGGGGCAGGGGCACCTGGGCGGGATTGAGAACCTGAACTTCGCCCGGCAGTATCTCAAATCCGCGAGGGGCCTTGGGCTCGGCCTTGACTGTTCCCTTCACCAGGACCACGCTCTCCCGGCTTATGGTGCGGGCGCTCTTGAAGGCCTCCTTTCCTAAAAGCTTCTTGACCAGGGTTATCTGAGCCAGGCCCTTTCTGTCCCGCAGCACCAGAAAGGCTATGCCTCCCAGATCGCGCGTCTCATGGGCAAATCCGGCCAAAGTGACCTCTTTGCCATCCATCTCCGCATTAATATCTCCGGAATAATGAGTTCTGAGGATCAAGTCGTCTCACGGAAGCGACAATGAACTTCAGATATAAAAGACGACTGGACGGCCAAAATCATAGGAGAAGATAGAGACAAATAGATGAACTGCAATATTTTCCTAGAGATCTGCACAGGCTCACAGGCCTTTCGCCGCTTTCACCGAGCTTATCAGGATCTAACAGAGGGGTGATAGATTGAGATTGATGGAAAGGATGCCCACGGGGATTCCTGGCCTCGATAAAATGATCGAGGGAGGTCTACCCAGGCCGTCGCTTACCCTGCTGGCTGGCGAAGCCGGTGCGGGCAAAACCACATTCTGCACCCAGTTTCTCTGCAAAGGCGCTGAACTCGGCCAGCGTGGTCTTTACCTGAGAGCCTTTGGCGGCCCGCCGGATCTTCTGATCAACTATGCATCATGTTTCGAATTTGTTAAGAGCACTTACTTCGGCCAGGAGATCTGCTATATGGAGCTCGAGGAGATGATGGAGAGAGCCTGCCAGTGGCAGGACTTCCTGGACCTTCTGAAAAGCAAGATCGAGTCCATTCAGCCGGCTCGAATCGTCATGGAAGACCTCTCCTTGTTAGAGGAGATTCTTAAAGATGAATACTGGCGTTTTCTTCTCAAGCTCTCTCATCTGATCAAGGATAACGCTATAGTTGCCCTACTGGCAGAAGATGCACTGCCCGGTGCGGCATATCTAACTCACATCGCACAGGTTGCGGACGGAATAATCCTGCTCCAGAACGAAGAGATGAACTTCACCCGGAGAAGATCCCTGGAGGTGATTAAGATGAGCGGAACATCTCATAATATAGGAAAGCATGCAGTAGATATATCTGCTAGGGGATTAACTGTCTATCCGGGTCTTTAGCCATGACGCACTCCTTGCGGGATCTCCTGGGCCAGAGTGAAATCTGGATCTTTGTATTCGCCGCAGGCTGGGTGCTGCTGAACTGGCCGCTGATCAATCTGGCAGAAGGACTGGCCTGGAGAGGCGTGCCGGCCGTACTGATCTATATCGCATCGATATGGCTTCTGCTCACCCTAGCCATGTATCTATTCGAGAGAGAGGTGAAGGAGTGATCGGACCACACCTGGCTTTAGCCTTCATGCTCATTTATCTGCTGCTTCTCTTTGCCATAGCCCGCTTCGCCGACAGGCAGAAGCTTCTGGGGAGGAGCATCGTGGCCAATCCCTACGTATATGCCCTCTCCCTTTGCGTCTATGTATCCGCCTGGACCTTTTACGGCTCCATCGGCAGGGCAGCATCGGATGGACTGGAGTTTCTGCCCATATATCTGGGACCGGTCCTGGCCATGACTGTAGGTTGGATAGTGGTCAGAAAGATGATCCGGGTGTCCAAAGAGCATCGACTTACTTCTATAAGCGATTTCATCAGCTTTCGATACGGCCGCAGCTACACCATAGGGGCAGTGGTGGCCGCCTTCAGCCTGATTATGGTCACACCCTATGTAGCCCTGCAGCTGATAGCCATATCCACTTCCCTGGAGGTCCTGAGCGGAGAGGAGATCATGCTCTTCGGGATCGATGTTGAGAGCAAGCTCTTGGTGGCAGTACTGCTGGGGGCCTTTGCAGTCATATTCGGAGCCCGGCACCTCGATCCCATGGAGCGCCATGAAGGATTGATCGCCGTTGTCGCTTTTGAATCGGTGGTCAAGATACTGGCATTCTTGCTGGTGGGACTCTATATCGCCTATAGCATCTTTGATGGATACGGAAATATCACCAGCCAGATCATAAACCTGGCTTCCAGCGATCCGGCTTATGCCACTCTCATCGATGTAGAGCCGACTCTCTGGTTTACCCTGACCCTGGTATCCTTCTTTGCCATACTATTCCTGCCGCGGCAGTTTCATGTCATGGTGGTGGAGAACTCCTCTGAAAAGCATCTTAAAAAGGCCATGTGGCTATTTCCGCTATATCTGCTGCTGATAAACATCTTCGTTCCCGCCATTGCCTGGGGAGGTCTGCTTCTAAACGTAGGGGGGCTCAAGGACGCCTTCATATTGAACATACCGCACTCGTTAGGAGCAGAATGGATATCTGTATTGGTATTCATTGGAGGAGTATCCGCAGCCACGGCCATGATATTGGTAGAATCGGTAGCGGTTGGAACCATGCT
>DAWB01000170.1 GCA_002505805.1 Methanosaeta sp. UBA80
CAACCACCGCCTGGCAAAGAAGATACGCAGCAATTTCATGGTTTATACAGTAACCAGGGAAAACCGGGAGGCTTTGGCGGAGGAGATCGCAGCAGTTCTCTCGGCCAGGAAGGTGGCCTAAAGGCCCAATTCCCTGGATCTGGACAGAGCCTCTTCCGCCTCTTGATCGCGATCTAACGCCCTGTAGGCCAGGCCGAGGTTCTTCCAGGCGGTGGCATAGAGGGGCTCAATCTCTATCGCCTTTTGAAAGCAGCGCACAGCTTCCTCATGCCGGGATAGTATTCCCAGAGCTACGCCCTTGTTGTTCCAGGGATAGATATCGAAAGGATCTATCATCAGCGCCTCATCATAGCTCTCAATGGCCTCTTCATGGCGGTGCAGATTGTCTAGGGCAGCACCCCGGTTGTTCCAGGCTCTTCTGCCGTCTGATCCCATGGGGCATAATTCAATGGCCCTGGCGTAGCTCTCCACAGCCCGCTCATATTGCCCCAGCCGGTGCAGGGCAAAGCCCCTCACAATCCAGGTCCTGGCATTGGCGGGATCAATAGCCAGGGATCTCTCAGCGGAGGATAAGGCTATTTCATCTCTCTCTATCTGGCTGCAGCAGAAGGCATGAGCCCTCCAGGCATCAGCGTTTTTGGACTCGACCTCCAGAGCCTTTTCCAGAGAGGCCACTGCCTCTTCATATCTTCCCAGTCGGCGCAGTGATTGGGCTTTTTTATAGAAGATGGAGAAGCCATATGCTCCTCTTCTCTCCGCCCTCTCCCAGGCGGCTATGGCCTGTTCATACTCTCTCTGGGCATAAAGGTCATCTGCACTGGCCAGATCGCTTTCGCCATTCTCATCTCTCATTTTGTTATCCACATCATCCATCGGATTTGTATTTCCCATCGGACTTGTATCTCCCATCGGACCCATATGTTAAGTCCACCCTTCCTCAGTAAATCGCTTTCTATTCAGATGGATTGAGCAGCTCCCCCTAGAGCCGGGATTATTCGTGACCCTCCTTCTGATCTAATAAAATCTGTAGATATATAAAATTGAGCGCAGCATATGCATTGATTTAAATATCATACTATTCTTTATCCATTCATGGGATCAGAAAACAAAGAGAGATACCAACTGGTGGAAGCGGATCTCAAAATGTTCAGCCGTTCTGGTGTCAGATCCAAGATCATGCTTATTTTATTAGAGGGCGGCAGGACGGTGGGGGAGCTTGAGAAGATCACCAATACCCGGTCCACGACACTTCTCCACTCAATCAAGGATTTAACAGATTTGGACCTGGTCGAAAAAAAGCATCAAGTATACAGCCTTACCAATATTGGCAGGATCCAGGCCGTTGCCCTGGAAGATCTATTAAATACTATAATTACTATAAATCAGCATCATAAGTTTTGGCGCTATCACGACCTGAGCAGCATTCCCCTGGAGCTGCAAAAGAGCATAGGAATGCTGGGCAGTGGGGAAATCATGCAGGATGCTCCCGAGACTCCCTTAAAACTCTGGGAAGACTTTATCAATTCACTTATGACAGCAAAAGTGATACGGAGCGTAACCTCCATTATGATCAAAGGCTTTGTTACAGCTATTCCGAAGGCTATCGAAAGCGGAGTAGATGTGGAGATCATTGTCACAAATGCCGTTTTAGAGGCGATCTCTAAGTGGAAGGATTATATTAATAAAGATCTTAAAAAAGAAAACTTTAAATTGTTTGTGATAGATGATGATGATGTCAAGATTTCATTCACCATGACGGAGTCATATCTCGTGATGGGATTGGCCAATATTGACGGCAGCTTCGATCTGGGGGCGGATGTCATGTACAGAGGCGAAAAACCTGTTATGTGGGGAACAATGTTTTATGATTATTATAAAAGACAATCAACGAGAATATTTAATTTAGAATAGTTATTTTATATAACAATTTGTTTGGCCGAAACACTTATTAGTAGCATCTATTTTGCACATTGCTTGTGGCCCTGGGCGGCTTTTTATGCCATCTACCCTCCTTTGCCTTTTGCCGCCTTGGACCTACCAGTTCAGAGCCTTCCCCCCACTTACCATTCTACTTTTGATTATGGTGCTAAACTCGGTAGCCCAGGGGATCCCCCTATTCTGCTCGGTGCTCTCAGAATCCAAGTCCCATGAGGTGCAATATGATTACCAGAACTGCCCCCAGGACTCCACCAATGCCGCAAATCAGTATAGTCAGCCACCCGTAGCCTATGCCGAGGCCAGCCACTGCATTGGCCAGAAAGAGGATGATCAGTCCCATCACCGCATTAATGGCAAAGTTCTTGATCGATCTTAAGATCAGAAAGCCGGCAAAGACCACCATTGCCAGCAACAACAGAAACCCCATCTCAATCATGATCTTCAATATTAAAGTCAAATATTAAAAGCATTTTGGAGAGATCAGTCCTGGAACGGCTCCATCTCGCTCCCCAGGCGGTGCAGTTCCTTTGTGTCCAGGGAGAGAGGATCGATATGAACCAGCATGATTGCCCCCCTTAAAGCAATCTCATCCCTCTGGGATTGAACAAAGCGCAAAACAGTCTCATAATTACTCTGGGTGATTAAATAGCCCATTCCCTCCAGCAGGATCAAGGGGTAATTAGCTCTCTCCAGGAAATCGGAGATGAGGCTGGAGAGGCGGGGGAAGTTGCTCGGGTCAACCGTCCTGTATCCGGGCTCGCTCTTCTGAGTCAGCCATATGACGCTGTCCAGAGGCACATTGTATCTCTCGGCCAGGGTCCTGGGGTTGTAGCGGCTCAGGCACAGGCCCTCCATGCCGTGCCTGACCAGCTCGCTATAAAGCTCCAGGCTCCGCTGTGGCTTCTCCTCAGTGACGATGTAGGTCGTACCGGGGATGAGGGTCATCTCGTAAGGGCTTCGACCATATCCTTTCATCAGCTCGGAGAGGCTGGCTACAAGATCGAAGGACGGCTGGTGCTCTTTGATGATCCTGGCCAGCTTTCGAACAGCAGTAAAGAAGCTGCGCCGATTCAGCTCCAGATCCTTTGGAAGGTTGAGTACCAGGCCTTGCCCAACCGCTTTTTGCATCTCGGGCTCGCATGCTGCAGTTTCATCGTCAGAGAGCGGCTTTTTCCCTGCCTCAAAGAATCCACCCGAGGCTATGGCATCATTGGCTTCTGCCACCACCTCTCTTCTTGTCTGCTCTTCTAGCCGGGAGAGCATGGCCTCTGAGAATACCCGGAAAAGATAGCTTGAAAGGGGTCCCAGGGAGAAGATGAGCTCTTTTATCTCATTAATGGCCGCGGCGGGTATCTCGCCCCGGACGAACTCCTCTCTCTCTGCCAGCAAAAGGTGAGTTCTATGACCTAGTAGTTCCATCTGATAGACGAAGTCGAGAACCTCCCTGGGGGAGGTCCTGCCCTCATTCTCTGCGATGATCTTCTCAATGCTGTCGATGAGTACAATGCTATTCTTGCTGGAATCAACAAAGGACTTTATAGTCATAAAGAGCAGCGGCAGATTTCGCGGCGAGATGTATCTGTCGCTTCCCTTCTCCTCGGACAGCTTGATGATAGGCGTCTCTTTAAAGCCCCAGCGCCTTCTCACCTCCTCTGGGGTGGTGTGGGTGATGCAAAGGCCCTCTACGCCATGAGTGATCTGGTCAGTGAAAACCTCATAGGCCATATCCGGAGCGACATAGATCTTCCCCGGCGCCAGATCATAGGCGGGCAATGTCTCTTTAGCCGCTTCCATCACCGGCTTTACTGCGATCCGGTCGTCAACTACCATCTTGGTGGCAGATGATCCCATCAGGCCGGTGAGAGTCTTCTCGAACTGCTGCCAGAGCAGTCGAAGCTGGCCTGGTGCAATTGTATCTCTTCTGGCACCCATAAGCTCAAGATACTGGTCTACCTGCTTTCGAGCCGCTGCCTCCCCCAGGTAATGAGAGAGTGCCGCCTCCAGATCATCCAGCGTTCCCTGGACCGGACCTTTCTCCTCCTCCTTTTCCAGTTCTCCTTTCTTTTCGGCAAAGGCTTCCACAAAGCTGCTGGCCGCCTTCTCCTCATCCAGGCTGAGTTTGACGGAAAGGGAGACCAGAACATAAAGGCTGCAGTTGATAAGTAAGGTCCAGAAGGCGGAGTTGGTCCAGATGTCCAGGTCCAGCCCCAATAGATTTGTGGGCATGAGGGCTTTTATCCCCCAGGGCCCCTCCCGCACTATATCGCCCAGCCAGGGATATCCTTTGGCTATGGTGGGCAGAAGAGCGGTATAGGCCCAGAGCAGGAATCCGAATAGAAGTCCAGCCATAGCCCCCTGCCGGCTGCCCCTCTTCCAGTATAGGCCTCCCAGTGCGGCAGGAGCCAGCTGGCTGGCTGCCAGAAATGAGACCAC
>DAWB01000172.1:0-1733 GCA_002505805.1 Methanosaeta sp. UBA80
ATCCCCCTTGAGGGCGGCATCCACCATGGCCACAGTCTTTCTGGGAGCAACATTGGCCACCACTGAGACCACTCCCTGGCCGCCCAGGGCTATGGTGGGCAGGGTAAGATCATCGTCTCCGGATAAAAGCACGAAGTCGCTGCCGCGAGTCTGCTCTATGATCTGAGACTGCTGGGACAGGCTTCCACTGGCCTCCTTTATGGCCGCGATGTTCTTGATTTCCGAAAGTTTGGCCACCAGCTCCGGCTTGAGGTCGATTCCTGTTCTCTTGGGAACATTGTAGAGCACTATGGGTATATCGCAATTCTCGGCGATTTTCTTGAAGTGCTCATACATTCCCCTATCATTGGGCTTGTTATAATAAGGTGTGATGAGCAGAGCAGCATCTGCACCTGCTTTGGCCGCATGGCGGGTCAGCTCCAGGGCCTCGCTGGTATTGTTCGAACCGGTACCGGCTATAACCGGCACCTTGGATGCCTCCACAGCGATCCCGACCACCCTTTTATGCTCCTCAAAGGTCAGTGTGGCTGATTCGCCGGTGGTGCCGCAGGGGACAATCCCTGCTATGCCGGTCTTATTCAGGTACTCGATGTTTCTCTTCAGTCCCTCCTCGTCCAGGCTCTCATCTTTTAAAAAAGGCGTGATAATGGCAGGAAACACGCCTCTAAACATCAATCTCCACCTCGCCCCGCCGGGTACTTCTCTGGCGCATCACATTGGAGATGTATCCTGCCACGCGATTGCGTATGGTCTTATTCTTGATATCGGTATACTCGGATACCTTGAGTTTATTGGCTTCAAAGTCAGGGCTAAAGGAATCCTCGTGAGATCTCAACAGGTCCATGGCGAAATTCTTGATGTAACTAGGCTTTACGCTTCCCATANNCCCATAATCAACACTCCAGCTAGAGCAATCCTAAGTGCATCCTAGCCTCATCGATTTATAGCTTGCCATCCCCAGGAGCAATGGCCGATCCAAAGCTCCCCCAAGAGCATTCTCTGAGATTTGCCAGGTTTATAGAAGATAATCCGGAGCATCCGGAACATTGCAGATGGACCGATAGCGTTTTGCCTCGCAACGTAGGCCAGCTGCCTGGCTCACCGGCCCCACCCCCTTTCCCACCCGCATGCTGCCTGAAAGGGCATATTCGGCAAATCTCTTGGCCTGGCGTGCCGCCTGGGGCAGGCTGGCCCCGCTGGCCAGATAAGCGGTCAGTGCTGCAGAGTAGGTGCATCCTACACCGTGGTTTTCCCCGGCCACCCTCTTTCCGGGCAAGAACAGGCTCATCTCTTTTGTGGCCAGGAGGTCGGTGCAGTCCAGATGCCCCCCCTTTACAATCACCGCGCCTGCTCCTGCATCCAGAATTCTGCCCGCGGCCTGGACGGCGCTCTCTTTATCGCGCACGGCCACCCCGGACAGCGCCTCGGCCTCGAAGATATTGGGGGTGACCACATCAGCCAGGGGCAGAAGTTGATCCTTCAGAGCCTGCACCGCCTCCGGATGGAGAAGCCTGCCCCCCGCTTCCGCCTCGATCACCGGATCAATAACCAGCAGGATATCTTTATCCCGGAGAATGTCGGCCACTGTCTCCACGGTTTCGGCGGAGAAGAGCATGCCCGTCTTTGCTGCCGCTACTGTGAAGTCGTCGGTGATGGATTGAAGCTGCGCCCTGACTGCATCAGGGCCGAGACTGAATACCTGCTGCACACCCAGAGTGTTCTGGGCGGTGATG
>DAWB01000172.1:1755-4706 GCA_002505805.1 Methanosaeta sp. UBA80
TGAATGCCCGCCCCTCCCCCCGAATCGGAGCCGCCTATAGTCAGCGCTACCTTGGTCATGGCCATCCTGCCATCGGAAATCAAATCATGAGAGCTTCTTTTTCGCCGCAGCCACCAGATCCTCCGGTAGGCCGTACTTCTCCGCTATCTTCAGCGCCTTTCGGTACAACCCTGTCTGCATGTGCTGCTCAAACGATTTTGTCGCCGCCTCCTTCATCATGCTGGCTGGAAGCTGGAACTGCTCAGCGATCTCCGCCGCATTCTTGAACAGGCTGTGGCTCATGCTGTTCTGGTAGGCATAGCTGGCCGCCTCCCTGACCATGCTCTCGGGCAGCCCGAACTCCTTGGCATATTCTGCTGCCGCCAGATAGAACTCGCTGTCTATCTTGCGCTGGAAGGAGCGCATGGCCGCATCCAGTCGAAGATCCTGGGGAAGGCTGTATTTTTTGGCCAGATCGGCGGCAATAGAATACTCGCCCTTTTTTATATTTGCATCATAAGCTCTTCTCACGCTCTCCTGAAGCATGTCATCGGGCAGGCCCCAGTCGGCCTTGATCTTGGCCGCCTCCTGATAGGCGCCCAGATCCATCTTGGCTGCAAACAGCCTTGCCCCCTCTGCTAGATTACCTTCGCCCATAAGAATCGATCACTCCACTCCGGACTCTCTTAAATTGGTGATAAAAGCATACTGGGTGGCCGTGGGGAGCCTCCGTCTCAGCTCCCTCACCTCCGGCAGATAGATGATAATCTGCTTGGCATACTGCCTGTCCTTTCCCAGGAGCTTAGAGACCACCTCCACCTCCGCCTCGCCCTGAATCCGGGCGGATCCGCTGCCGAAGTCGGGAGACATCTCTATAAGCAGGGGAAGCCGCAGGCGGCTCCAGAGAAAACGGGGCAGGCTTTGGGATATCAGATCCAGCTCCGACCTGTCCATGATGAAAAATGTGTTGTCCTTGCCCTTTATGCCCGGCTTTTCCATCTTCAATAGTTCAGCCAAACTGATGCGCCTATTGGGCAGATGGGAGTTCATGGTCTGGATGGTCTTGACCAGCACATTCCTGTTCATCGCCCTGCCCTCTCCGGAAAATGCCATCAGCTTAAGTTATTTCCTCTTTTACTTTAATGTTGTCTTCTTCGCTATCCCTGCCAGGGCGACTAGCCCCTTCATCTCACAACAGTCCCGCTGACGGCCAGGAAGAAGAGGATGGAGAAGAAGGCCCCCAGCACCCTCTCCGCTATGAAGAAGCTTCTGGCGTGGGCGGCTAGCCAGTCCTCCATCTTGGGCATGGCCGGAGGATCGACGAAGAGGCGGGTGCCGGATAGAAAGAGGGTGGCGCTGAAGAGCATGGCCCCGCCAAGGGCGCGAAGCTGCTCTTCAAGGGAGATCCTCTCTTTCTTTTCCCCGCCCGGGCTGAACCTCTCGAAGATGCCGCCCCGGCCTCTGCCCCCATCCACGCCTGCTCTGCGCCAGATCAGGCCGAAGAATAAGATGGTGCCGGCAGACCAGAGCAGTGGCCAAATCGGTTTTTTGCCATAGCCGTAAAAAGCCTGGAGTCCCAGGTCGATCTTCTTTCGCAGCCACTCCTCGGCAGGGTGCAGGGCGTGATAACTGCCGCTCCAGGGCTGATCGCAGTGAAGCCGCCGGTACTCATAGTAGCAGGCGTCGTAGTCCTCCACGTAGCCGAGCTTCTTGAAGTTCTCCAGGAGGGCCAGGTAGGCGGCATCGTCGTACCCCAGCTCGCTTATGCTGTTCCAACGAATGTAGAGCCGGTCGTACTTGGTCCGGGTCAGATAAAGTGGGCCATCGAAGAGCGCGCCCTCGAAGAGGGCATCCTCTTTGAAGCGGCTGCTGTTGAAGCTGGTGGAATTGCTGAAATTGGCATCGACAAAATAGACTTGTTTAATTGAACTCTACAGATGAGAAATCAGAGATGTTAAAGGCCGAGCCCCTGAAGTCGGCATTGCCGTTGAAGTCCGAGTCCCCGAAGTCGGCATCGCCGTTGAAGTTCGAGTCCCCGAAGTTGGCATAGCCGTTGAAGTCCGAGTCCCCGAAGTTGGCATAGCCNNGTGCTGTTGAAGTCCGAGCCGGCGAAGTCGGCAGTGCCGTTGAGGTGAGAACCACTGAAATCTACAGGATTGATAAATCTCGCATTGCTAAAATATGTGTTTCCATTGATTGCAGAATCGTTTAATCTTATGGAGGGCGAAACAAGCATAACATCCTCTGACAACCCAAAAACATCAACCTTAAAATCAGTCCTCGGCAGCTCCACCTTTTCCAAATCCAGATCCCCCTCCACGATCACATGATCGTACTCCACCGGCTCACCCCTCTCGATCTTGTCCAGGATCTCCTGGGCCGGAACCACCCTCATGCCTTCTCCATCCCTGGCACCGGCTGGGTGGAGCAGCATCAAGAAGACGATCAGCGCCAGAGCCAGCTTTATCTTTCCCACCTTCGGATATGAAGAGGCTCTGATGGGATGAATAATTTTTGCTGGTTTGAAAAGGTACAGCTATGAAAAGAATCTATTGCCGCCAGATATGGAGAAATTAAAATGTATCTATATATTTATAAATCAGCTTATTCTTTTTCAGATTCAGAGCCCTCTTGGCCGCCTGTGCCACCTTCTCTCGATCCTCCTCCCGGCAGTAGACCCCAAAGCGCCAGGTCGCCTTATGTGCCCTCTCCAGAATGCTGACCAGGGGGGAGACCTCCCGCAGAGGCCTGACCTCCTCATCCACCAGGGCGGGAAAGCTTCCTTCTTGGGCATCGGGCAGGGCAGGATTGTCCAGCAGGATATAATCCGCCTCCACGCCTGCCTGCTGAGCTATCTCCGAGGTGAGGATCTTCTCATTGATGCGGAGAAGGGAGGGGTCCAGGCATTCCAGTCCCACATAGACCGCCCTCTTGAATATGCGCCGCGATCGGATGCGCTCTGCCATCTCTGC
>DAWB01000209.1 GCA_002505805.1 Methanosaeta sp. UBA80
TGATCTTCGTTTATCTTGAACAACTTCAGAAGCGACTGATCTATGAGGAATACCTTCTGCTGAGGAATGAGAGAGGATTCCGTTTTGCAGGACGGAGATAATATTGTCAAAATGGGCGATATAATGCAGCTCTAATAGATCTTCACGCCTCATGCATTTCTACCTTAGAATCCATAGGTGATCACTGGCGATCAGATCGACCGGCAGGAAGGTGTCATCAGAGCCAAACATGCATATCCGCTCCCCAGATCGCTCTCCTGGCAGAAGCAGTATAGCTCTCTGCTTATCGGTGCATAGTGTCCTGAAAGGACTGAGATCCAGGTCGTAGGTGAAGAGCACCTCCAGGTCCCTCAGAACAACCAACCCCTGTCGTAGAGTCAGGCGCAGAAACTCTTCGAATGCCTGGGCCAGCCGGACTCTAATCACCTCTGGATATCTGGGCTCGTCTTCAGCCAGCCTTTTGAACTCGTTCTCGGATATAGCCGCAATGATGCCCTTGTTGATAGAGATAGGCTCCGGAAAAGGCAAACCGTCCGGCGTCTTGGCCTCCAATATACTGCGGCTGAAGCGCTCTAGGGCATCGTAGGAGCCCACCACGCCGTAGAGATGCCTGCCCACCGGTACCCGCAGCTTGGATACCATGGTTTCAATGATATCTGCGTCCTTCATTCTGCTATCCCTCACTCATGAAATACTTTGATGGTTTGTGGGCAGAGTCCCTTATACGGGCTTCGCCTTTGACTTGAGGTGGTCCACCAGCTCGTCCAGAGTAAACTCGGTCGTGAACTGGCGAATGTTATCGATCTCTGAGATCTTGGAAATCAAGCCCAGGTTCCTCAGCTCATAGAGCCCAGGAAGCAGGCGGTCAGGGTCCCAGAGCATTGCCCTTATCAGCGGACTGTTCTCCAGCCAGGAGATCTCGTACATTCCCGGCGCTGGGAACTCACTGTGGATCAGGAAGGCCAGGGATGCCACCGCAGGAGCGCGATAATTGAAGCTTATTTTCNNGTTGACTATTGCTTTGGCACAGAGGTTGACTACCTTGGAAGATGGATAACGATCCGATAGATATTCTCTGATCCTGCTCCGGTCCATTTGACCGTATCCCATGGCCGGCAACAGCAGGTCATGACTGACTGAGAGCATCAATGGCTCTGCCTTGCAAAACCGGTAAAAGCAAGCATCTCGAAGTTCCTGGCGATCAGAGTAAATCCTGGCATAAGATCTCAGAGCTGGATCTGCCCTGCCTTCGGGAAACAGTCTATTTACAACGTAAGAAACGTATCTATCTCTGGTATTCTGGCTACTAAAGGGTAGTTTCTCTTTAATGAAATCCCTAATTGCGTCAAAATCGTCAGTGTCCGGCAGCTTTGGCAGGATCTCAATTGCCTCTTTCAAGACTGAATTGGTGAACAGCTCGCTCCTTGGTCTAATGGGCTTCTTTTTAGGAGATAACTCTCCCTTTGGCCTTATCGGCTTTGCTTTCAAATCCTCAGCGGGTTTATGCCCAAAAAACTTCTGCTGCGCGGTCTTGGCAATAGCTTTAGCTGAGGATGCCTCNNTCTCGAAGATGGTTTACAAGCTTAAGTAGGGTGGCCGTGTAAGACTTAATTCCTTTAAATTTGCATAAAGCAAAAAAATCAGATGCCAAAACGCTGTCTAAATCTCCAAACTCCTGTAGAAGTCTATGAGCAATTGGCTGAAGATCACCTCTAAGTATGGCATAATTGAGAAGGTTTTCTAAAAGTGCTTCGTCAGTAAATGCCTCTGGCTCACCAGCTATGAAGCTGTCTCGTAATTCCTGCCTCCTCTCTGACCCGCTCTCCTCAGCCATTACCCTCACCAAATCAATACAGGAAAAGCAAAAGATTTAATCCTTCGTTTGACGGAGGATCAACCGCCATAATGCTCAGACCGAGTTCANNTGAACTGGAGCAGCTTCTGCCTGATTACATCAAACGGATCTGCCATAATGCTCAGACCGAGTTCAGATAATCCTGCGGCACATCCTCGAATCCCACCCAGCTATACCACTTGGACAGCCCCAGGAACTCCGCCCATCTGTCGATCATGGATCATGTCGCCCTCGTAGCTGTTCACGTAATCCTTCTCTGTGAGCTGCATTAGCTGCTTGCCCTTCTTCGAGAATGGGGTGTTGCGGTAGGGCCTGGCCAGATCGGCTTTGATGTGGCTGCCTATCAGGTTAAAGAAGACGATAGTTCATTATATTAGCTGAATTATATATCTTGGTGGGAGTGATAGTCTGGACTTTCTTGGATATGCCCTTCAGAGCCTGCTGGTTCTGTCTTTCCAGGGACTGGAGCTGATAAGGTCTCAGGTCAGGGTAGCTGTCATAGAGCCACTTCTCAATCATGATATCGGGCGGATAATTGGTGAGCTGCCTGACCAAACCATCAGTCCACATGCCTGCCACCCGAACCAGCTCTTGCATCGGTATTAGCTTCGAGATCCTGTTGAGATCCCCCTCGATCTCTTGCAGCATTGCTCTGGGGTCCTTGGGTTTGGCAGGAATCAGCCTCTTCTCCTCTGGCGCGGCGAACATCCTCAGTATATGGCCGCATTCATGGGCCACCAGGTGATTGATGATCGCATCATGCTGCGCTCTGTAGAAGACGACATGGGTGGGCATGGTTTTCCTGGCTATCTTCACCGCAGCAAAGGTATTCAGTTCGCCCTTCTCTACGAACCTTAACGGCTTGCCAGTTGCCGTCTCTACCTCGCTCAAAATGGATTTTACGGGCTCAATAAGCTCAAGGGTCATTGCGATATCCCTGATTCGACCATCTTTAATGCCAGGTGATACTCATTGGTGAAATCCATGCCCAGATCCAGGCTTGGATCGATCTGCTGGAAGCCTATGTACATGATGCTCACGAGCTGCAGGGCGGTAAATTCTCCCGGCAGAGCCCTCAGGCGGAATTTCTTGTTTGGATCATTGATCTCGAATCCCTGT
>DAWB01000225.1:0-3606 GCA_002505805.1 Methanosaeta sp. UBA80
TCCGGTGAGGACGGGATGCACTGCGGCTAAGAAGACCCGCCTGGCTCCCTGCCGGCGGAGCATGGTGATGGCCGTGGCCATGGTCCCACCGGTGGCGATCATGTCGTCGAATATGACCACATCCCGCCCTGCCACCGCCACCTCCTGGGGAGCCATGGAGACCTCGGTGCCGGAGAGGCGGGTCTTCTGCAGAAAGTCGCAATCGGATCCCAACGCCCTGGCCGCGGTCCGGGCCATGTTCATGGCCCCCTTGTCCGGGGATATGACCACGGGATCATGCAAGGCCATGCCAGAAATCCGCTCCGCCAGCAGGGGCGTGGCATCCAGACTCTCCGCCGGGCAGTGGAAGTGGATCATGATGGACGGCGCATGGATGTTTATCAGAAAGACGCTGCCCTCCTTGAGGAAGGGATTAAGAGCCGTGGCCACCGCCCGGGCGGTCATGGGCTCCCCAGGCTGGAAGATCTTGTCCTGACGGGCATAGCCGAAGTAGGGTATGACCAGCTTTATCGGCCGCCCCTGGCAGATATCCAGAAGCTGCAAAAGATATACCAGATCCTTATCCGTGGGAGTGGACTGGATTATGATTATCTCATCATCTAGCTCGCTCTGGATCTGGGAGTAAGACTCCCCGTCTGGAAATGTCCTGTAATCGCAAAGAGCAAGATTTTCATTTAGATTTGCCGCCACCCGACCAGCAAGAAGCTGGGAGGCGGGCCCTCCTATAACCACCATAAAATCACCTATGCTAGTCTCTTAGCTTCCAACTACCTTCATTCGCAGCTTCACCGTGGGGGTGACGATGGAGCCCACTGAGCGCACATCTCTTCCCACCTCAATCTCCCGGAGCAGCTGGAAGATATTTCCGGCAAGCATCAGGGAGCGAATGGGACGGGCTACTTCACCCGGTGAGATGGCAAAGGCATTTCTGGCCTCCACCGAGAAGTCTCCGGAGATGGCATTGGCGGTATGGGCTCCTATGAGCCCTGAAACCATAAATCCTCTTGTCTCCTCCAGAAGATTCTGACTCTGCCGCGAGCTGAGGATGAAATTCCTCGCTCCCACCCGGGGCAAGGCGGTATAACCGCTGCGCACGGCATTGCCTGTGGAGCGAATCCCCTCCTTTCCGGCGGTATAGCTGTCATAAAGATAGGCCTTTAAAGTGCCATCTTCTATCAAAACCGTCCGCTGGGATGGCACCCCCTCGCCGTCAAAGGCGGAGCTGTCTATTCCTCCGGAGACAAGCCCGTCATCGGCTATGACCAGCCTCTCCGAGGCTATACTCTCTCCTATCCTCCCAGCCAGCACCGATCGGCCCTTCTGGACTCTGTCCGCCAGAAGAGCGGGAATCAGGGTATACTCGAGCAGCTCCGCCGCCGCCTGGGGCCGGAGCAAAACATCGAATGTCCCGCTTTCTGCCTTTTGCCCCCCCAGAGAGGAGCGGGCCATCTCTGCGGCGCTCCGTCCCACCTCTTCCAGAGAGGAGGCCAAGCCTCGCGAGATATAAAAATCGCTTCCTGTGGCCACGTCCGCCCCCCGGGCAATGGCCTCCAGAGAGGCCTGCATGATCGTTCCCCTCTCCTCAAGTTCCAGGCCCTGGGAATTGAGTATAAAACTGGTGCCGCTGGCGCAGGCCAGCCCACCCGAGACCGGCTCTGCCCCGGCCACCTGGGAGCAGCCGGCGACCAGGCCTTCCGCCAGGTCCAGGCACTCCTCAGGCCCCATCTCCGCCAGTCGGGGATCGAAGGTGTTCTCCGGGTGCGTTACCCTTTCCGGCCGGGGAAGGCCCCGCCAGGCGGGGTCCGGACCGCGGGCCAGGGCGGATTGAACTGCACTCTTAGCCACGCTTGAAAGCAATGACATATCGCTGGTGCTGGAAAAGCCCACAGCTCCCGATACAACTGCTCGCAATCCCAGGCCGCGGTGCAGGCTTCGGCTGGCCAGCTCCACCTGATCCCGGCGCAGGTCGATATCAAATGACAAAGAGGCAATGCCGTAAACCTCCGCTTCCTCCGCCCCGGCGGCAAGCGCTGATGAGAGCAGCTGGCAAGCGTGGTTTCTAAGGCTATCCGATGTATCTGAGATCCTCATCCCCGCCCGCCTCATAGGGTCCCTGAGCCCTCTCCATCTCCTGCAGCTTGCCTATGATCTTCTCCATCTCCTTGGCCCTCTCTTCCAGAGCCTGGATGCTGACCTCAATGCCCAGGATGAGGCATAAAATGCGCAAAACCTCCGAGGCGGCCTTGGGATCGACCAGATAGCCGGAGGTGACGCCCATAAGGCAGATCGCATCCATGCCCCGCAAAGCTCCCATGCCCAGCAAGAGCCCGGAGACGCCGATTATGCCCCCTCCCGGCTCATTCTCATGAAAGAGGACCTCCTTCTCTTTCATCTCCTCCACCAGAGGCAGACTGGTGGCCGCTCCCATGACCGCCGGCTTTTCCACGAACTGGCCGGTTCCGTAGCCTCCCAATGCATAAATTCTCTGCACGTGATAGCTTTCTGCTATGTCCAGGAATATGTCGCACAGCTCGTAATGGCCTTCATTGGTAGCGCTCTGGTAGTCGCCGATGAGAATGAGCAGGTCGGGCTCGCCGTCCTTTCCCCGGTAGGCATAGATCTCATTTCGGACCTGCCGGATGGTGCCGTCGGTATT
The DNA here is from genome assembly GCA_002505805.1 of Methanosaeta sp. UBA80. GTDB lineage: Archaea > Halobacteriota > Methanosarcinia > Methanotrichales > Methanotrichaceae > Methanothrix. The sequence continues at coordinate 2,657 of DAWB01000225.1, forward strand.
GACCATGACCTGGGGCGGAAAATGGGGCGAGAAAATCTCCATGATCTTCTCTGCTTTCAGTTCCTCAACCATGTGGTCCGCTACCAGCTTTCCCACATGGCCCACCCCGGGCAGCCCCTCCACCAGAATAGGATCCTTAAGGGCTACCTCTTTGATACGTACGACCATGGTCTCTTTCATATCATTTCTCCTTCTCCCAGTGCTCTCCTGTACCTGCCGTAAGGATCATCGGGAGAGAACCGGGGCGGCTTGGTCATGGCAGCCCTCCCACCGCAGTGGGGGCAGATCTCCTTTAAGGTGTATCGGCCGCAGGCGGTGCACCGAAGGATCTTGGATCTCATGCCTCTCTAAGGAACGTACCCTCTCCGCCATGCTGTTCTATATATTTGACCACAGCCTGGGCAGATTTCTTGAGAACAGACTCGGCGCTCTTATAATCCGGCGCCGTTACATGAATGCGGTATCGCGGTGCTCCAATATAGGTTATGGCCACTGTGCCGCTTTTATCCTTGATTCGCCGGGCCTGCTTTAGCGCCTTCTTGACCACCTCAACCCCGTCCGGAGCGGGAGAGGTAATGTCCACATAGCCGCTGATCTCCACGGAGGGCAGCTTGACATTATCCCGGGAGAGGCTCTCTAAGATCTTCACATCTTCCTCTGTGAGATCCGAGTCGGCCAGGGCATCAGTGCCGCTGATGGCTGCCTCCTCCATGGCCAGGTAAAGGCTGTCGTAAGAGGCCATCAGGGCATCAGCCACGCGCTTGACATCGTCAGGCCTGTCCTTGTAGGCCATCTCCAGCCATTTCCAGGCTTTCTGGTCCGCCTTCCATTCCTGGATCTTCTCCCGGCGCTGATGTTCATTGACATCTTTCAGGGAGAGATCTATATGGTGCCTGGAGGTGTCTACATTCAATACCTTGCAGACGATCTTCTGCCCTTCTCGCACATGG
>DAWB01000225.1:3651-15962 GCA_002505805.1 Methanosaeta sp. UBA80
CTCTGGCCAGCCCTCACGTTGCATCGCAGATCACTCTAAGACTTCTACTATGGCGGTCTTGATGGTAGCCTTGCCCCCGGTGGGCTCGGCTAAAGTGCGCCCGCAGACCAGGCATTTGACCACGGTGGATGCATGGGCGAATATGATCTGCTCGTTCTCACAGTCGTTGCACTTGACCTTGACGAACTTGGATGGCAGACTTATCCCTCCACCAGATCGAACTTGCCCGCCCGGAAGCCCGGCCGGTTATGGGCCTTCTTGCAGGTGTTGCAGCGGTAGCGCAGGTTAAGCCTCTTAACCGGCTTGTCTCCGCCGGGAACCTTGGAGAACTTGCCCTGGTTTCCTATTCCATTGGCTCGGAGGTATCTCTGTCTTCGGATATGGTTCAGGGAGGATTCCCTGCCCTTTCTCACCCGCTCCACGGTCTGGGGGGTATGCTTTTTGCAGAACGGACAGTAAGCGTTAAGCTTTTTTGGCATCTTCACTTTTTATCATCTCTCAAACTTCACTATGCAAGCTAAATTTTTATTGCGCAGATTTCTGGCGTGAACGGCCGGGATCATAGCTACATCGTCCTTACGCAGAAGGTAATTTCTCCCGTCTACGCCTACGAACATAGGAACACTATCCAGCAGCCGCACAACCTCGTATTCCCGGCATATATCTTTTTTGCCCATTAAAGGCCTTTCGGTGCGAGATACATGAGCCATTATAGCCTCCTGGCCGGTGGCTATGGCGGATAGGGCCTGCCGGTAGATCTCCTCTTCCTCCTGTGTCATGCCGGCCAGGCTCTCCTCTCGGGATGCGGACCTGGCGCTTCTCAATGCCCGGCGGACGATCTTCTTTATCCTCTGGTCTATGAGCTTATTGACGCTGTTTTTCTCGCTCTTTAGGGTGTCCTGGAGTATCTGAGCTTCTACGCTGAAGGGGTCTTGCAGCGATGATAGCTCCTGGCTCAGGCCGGACAGGTAGATGCCGACCTGCTGATAAAAATCCTTATCCAGATGCTGGAGCTCTGCTGATTTGCGCTCTTCCCGCAGCGCATTGGCCAGATCCAATTCTCCTTCCACCCAGCCCTAACGCAGGCTTGCCTTTCTGGGATCAAATAATATATAGACTTATCATTTCCGCTAGTCTTCTGGGAACCCTTCAAAGGTCCAAATTTTTTGCCCTCTCTCTGGCTGAGAGCGCCTCCGCCACCCCCCGGCACATGAGAAAGATGGCAACATGAGCAGGCAGCTCTTCCCGACCCACGGCCAGATTGTAGGCTTCCCCCTTCATCTCCGTCCGAAAAGGCTTGGTAATCTGCACCGGGACAGGCTCATCACCGAAAACCAGGGCATCGTGGAGGGGATCGAATTCCTCCAGATCGGCGAGGGAGAGCGGAGTCACCCTCAGCCCGGAGCCGCCGTGCAGGCTGCCGGGACAGCGGATCAGCCGGCGCACGTCTGCCGTCACCGGTTCGTCCGTCTTGCCCCGCTCCGAGTCCAGATCAAAGCCCACATTGACCCCTTCTTCATCCAGGAATTCCTCCAGCAGAATCTTCCAGATGGGGGCGCTGCCCCGAAAGAGGTCCAGGTTTCCACTCGCGATCTCCTTCAGCACGTTTTCTTTCTGAAGGCTGTGATAAAAGCTTGAGGCCCTCTTGGGTCCTATGCCCTTCCTCTTGGATAGTAGAGCAATAGCATCAGCCTCGCTCTGCTGGCGGAGAGAATGAACAAAGGAGACTATGGAACGGTTGATTCTTTTCCCCCAGCCCGCAGCCTCGGCGGCCGGCGCACGCAACCGAAAGGCTCTATCCTTTCCCCAATCTCCCTCCATGGGAGCCATAACAATGAATCGATCCATCTCCAGGCCCCTTCCCGCCAGATAGTCCACAATCTCCCGGCGTTCATCGCTGCCAAGCGATAGTATGCGCTGGTCCCGCACATGGATGTGGTAGCCCCGCCCTCCGGAGAAGACCGCGGCCAGTCTGCTCTCACTGAAACCGAAGTCGGACATTAGAAAAGCGAGAAGCTTTTCCGTCTCCTTCTTGACGGTCTCCAGCATCCCTCCGTAGCTTTTAGGAGCGTTTTTGAGGTGATCGGCATCCAGGTCAAAGATGAGATCCGCTCCCTGCCAGATCTTCTCCTTCATTGTGGGAGCCCCGGGACGCTGGTAATAGGCGGCGGAGTGGTATACATGTCTGGGCACCATGGCCCTCACATAGTCGACTACCTCTCCTCGAGAGAAGAAGGACTTGTGCCGGCGCATCCCGGAGTCGTCGAAGAAGAGAAAGCCCCACTCCCGGGATTCGAGCCCGGGAGGAGTCTCCAGTGAGGACTCCAGGTAGTAGCTGCGAAAGCGGGAGACCAGGAGGTTTTCGGTGAGAGCATTCAATCTCACCACCTTCCGTAGACATCAGGCCGGCGGTGAGAGAAGCAGGGGATCTCCCGGCGAAAGAGATCCCGGCGGGAGAGGCTGATGTCAGCGCATATCACCGTCTGGCCTGAGCCTGCCTCGGCCAGTACCTCACCATCCGCCTCCACCATCAATGAGCCTCCACCCTCCGCCCAGTTGCAGGCCAGGTGAGGCATCTGGTTTTCTATAGCCCGAGCTATGGCCAGGGCCCGCCACTGGCGGCGGCGCGGGGCGGGAAACTGGGCCGGCGTCACCAGGAAGTCGGCTCCCTCTAGGGCCAGGGATCGGGCCATCTCGGGAAAGCGCAGGTCATAGCAGACCTCCAGACCCACCCGGCCATATGCGGTATAGGCCGGGGAGATGATCTCGCCCCCCGAGAAGTGCTCTCTCTCCTCTCCAAAGGGATGGATCTTGGGCCGGAGCTCTAGCCCCTTCCGATCCAAACAGAAGCCCAGGTTCTGCCTGCCGGAGCGGATGGAGCCAATGATCAGGCAGCCGTGCTTTTCCGCCAGGAGCCGGAAGGGATCGAGGGAGTGGTAAGGGGGTGTGTCCTGGGCCGATGGGCCGGCCTGGAGGCCGGGCTCATAGCAAAAGCCGGTCAGAAAGAGCTCGGGAAAGACCAGGATCTCCGCCCCCTTTTCCAGGGCTGAGCCAGCCAGAAGCAGCGCCCTTTTAAGGTTCTCCTCCGGCTGGCAGGGAGCTATGCTTTGCTGCAGGCAGGCGGCTTGCATAATAAAAAGTAGGGCAGGTTCGGGTATATTAAGGTAGAGATATCGCATTGAAGGGGGAATTCTCAATATTAATGGCTACAATAATGGACTATCAGAGGCAATCATTCCAATCGGAGGAGGATCATCATGGCAGAGATGAGAGAAGATTCGAAGAGCGATATCAGCCTTAAGGACTATCTGACCGAGGAAGAGCGGAAAAAGCTCGTTGCCAGCCTGCATCATGCCCTGGTATGGGTGGGGGTAAAAGAGCCGCAGGAGTTGAATATCGATAAAGATGATTTGTGTCGAGAAATGGAGAAATTTCATCAGACAGAGAGCGATCTTCCGGCGGAGGTTCATGCCAGCGGGAAGATTGAGCTGCACCGGCTCATCTGGAGGCTTATCAATGAAAAAGAGATCACTGAACCGGAGAGGATACAAATTGAGGAGATCATAGAAATATTGCAGAAAAAGGAGAGGTCGGAGGAGGAGGATCTCAAAGAAGAGGCTCTTAGCTCAGAGAAAGCAAGAGCGCTTCACGATGAAGCAGCCGGGATAATAAGGTCTATTCTGGACTTAAAAGATATCCTCAAGAAGAAGGGGCATGTAGCAGCGCCGGATGATGCGACTGAAGAGCTGATTCGCCAAAAGGTAAGCCAGGCTAAGAGATGGAATCAGCTCATAGAGGAGATAAAAGAAGACAAGAGTTAGGATCGCAGGAGTACTATAAGATCCGAGTCTCCTCCCCAACTCGCAAAGATTTTATATTGCCGGGCAGCCATGCAGGGCTCCTGTCCGTGAGAGGGTAGGGAAAAAAGATTTGGCCTCCTGGAGGGAAATAGCATAGTCATGATCGGATTGGAGATCGAACGAGATTTGCTGATATGATGAATTGCGATGTGCTGGTGATAGGAGCCGGTCCGGCAGGCTCTATGGCGGCCAAGACGGTAGCGGAGGCTGGCCTGGATGTTTTATTGATAGAGAAGCGCCAGGAGATTGGCGAGCCGGTGAGGTGCGCCGAGGGGATCAGCCTGAGATCAGAGCTTAAGGAGCTGGTAGATCCCGATCCCGCCTGGATATCCTCGGAGATAGAAGGAGCCAGGCTCTACTCCCCTGACGGCAGCATGATCTCCTCCCCGGGCAGCGGCGGAGGTGGCTATGTCCTGGAGAGAAAGGAATTCGATCGGGGCATGGCCTTGAGGGCGGCAGAATGCGGCGCAGAGGTATTGGTCAAGGCCCGAGCCGTCGGTCTGTGCAGATCTGAGGGAAACGTTGTTGTGTCCGCTTTCTGCCGGGGTGAGCCTGCCAAGATCGAGGCCCGTGTGGTCATAGGGGCGGACGGCGTCGAGTCCAAGACCGCACAGTGGGCGGGATTGGACAGCAGGCTATCCCCTGAGGATATAATGGTCTGCGCCCAGTTTCTGGTCTCGGAGACTAAGATCGATCCCAATTACTGCGAGTTCTTCTTTGGCAATGATCTGGCGCCGGGCGGCTATATTTGGATCTTTCCCAAAGGCAGAGCCCTGGCCAATGTGGGCATAGGCCTGCAGGGTTCCCGATCCAGGCCGGGCCTGCCGCTACGGCTCCTGGAGAGCTTTCTGGAGAGAAGGATGCCAGAGGCCAGGGTCCTCCAGATGGTATCGGGAGGAATTCCCACCTCCGGGACCATGAAGAGCATTGCCTCGGATGGAGTAATGCTGGTGGGAGACGCGGCCCATCAATCCGATCCTCTTACAGGAGGGGGCATAATAACTTCCATGAGGGCGGGGGTCATGGCCGGTAAGGTAGCGGCAAAAGCCATATCTTCAGGTGAGACAAGCCGGCAGGCCCTACAGGAGTATGAGGATCTCTGGAGGCCATCCTGGGGCAAGCATCTGGAGAAGAGGCTCAAGGCCAAGAGATTCTTTTGCAGCCTGTCCGATGATGATATCAACCGCCTAGCCGCATCTCTGCAAGGCAGGGACCTCTCCCGATTCAGTCCTGCCGACCTGCTCTCTCTGATCAAGCAGAATCCAAAGATGCTCTGGAGCATGAGAAGGCTGATGATGTGAAGCCTTTATGCCGCCTGCAATAGCCCTTTTCAGCATCTACTTTGCTATGCCCTTTCCTGGAGATCCAGGAATAAAGGATGACCTTCTGCCCGGCAATGAGCCGTTTGCTCTGAGTGGCCCAGGAATGGACTTAAATATTATTGAACGATAATCAAAGTCGAGGATGATTTTTTGCCAAGGATTTTGGTTGCTATGATTGCATTATTATGTCTGATCCCATCCGCCTTGGCGGATGGTGGCAACATCTCAGAGGACTGGTTTGTCAGGGGCAATGAGCTACTGCTGCAGGGCAGTCTGGAGGAAGCTGCTGCTGCCTATGATCTATTCCTTCTTAATGATTCTGAAAATGTTGCAGCGCTCTCCAACAAGGCTGCCGCCCTGACTCTCATGGGACGCTTCCAGGAGGCCATAGATCTATGCGATCAGGCTATTGAGATCAATGCCGGGTATGCCCCGGCCTGGAGCACCAAAGGAGATGCTCTGGCCGGGCTGGGCAAATTTGATGAGTCGGTCTCAGCCTATGATCGTGCCCTGGAGATAAATTCCGAGGCGGCAGTAACCTGGTTTAATAAAGGAGTTGCTCTGGGCTACATGGGCCTATTTGATGAGGCGGTTCAGGCTTACAATGAATCGCTGCGCATCAATCCGGATATGGCTGAAGCCTGGTACAACAAGGGCTCAACACTGGCCGGGCTGGGAAGATATGAAGAAGCCATCTCCGCTTACGACGAATCGCTGGGGATCAATCCCGATCTGGCCGAGGCCTGGTCGGACAAAGGTATGTGCCTGGGAATCCTGGAGCGGTACGATGAGGCCATAGTGGCTTTTGACCAGGCCATAAAAATCAATCCCCAGCTGGCCGAGGCCTGGTTCAACAAGGGGAAGGCCTTATTCTATCAGGGCAAGCATATAGAGGCCATATCCGCCCTGGATGAGGTTATAAAGTTAGATCCGGAGCTGGAGCAGGCCTGGTACAGCAGAGCTTTAGCCCTGAACCAGAGCGGAAGGATGGAAGAGGCACTGCAATCTCTGGACGAGGCCCTGGCCATCAATGACCAGAATGCTCAGGCCTGGGCCATGAGATCGGCCATACTGCAATCACTGGGACAGGCGGCAGAGGCAGAAGAAGCCCTGGCCAAAGCCAAGGGCCTTGGATATGCCGGCTGAAGTCTGCCGGCCTCTTTTCTTTGCTTTAGTCAGGAAAAAATTCTTTTATCTGTCTTTATCCTGCTATGCTACGGAATTCTGGAGAGCGCCTATTCCCTCTATCTCCACCTCGACGCTGTCTCCCCTCTTCAGGGGTCCCACTCCCGGCGGAGTGCCGGTGGCAATCACGTCGCCCTGCTCCAGGGTCATCACCCGGGATATGAACTCGATAAGCAGGGGCACGCTGAATATCAAGTCGGAGGTGTTGGAATCCTGTACGGTGTGCCCATTGACCCGGGTCTTGATTCCAGCATGGGATGGGTCTATCCTGGCTATGCCCGGCCCGAAGGGAGCGAAGGTGTCGAAGCTCTTGGCCCTGGTCCACTGGCCATCTCTTTTCTGCAGGTCCCGGGCGGTGACATCATTAAAGCAGGTGTAGCCCAGGATATAATTCTCCGCCTCTTCTGCCGGCACATCCCGGCAGCGTTTGCCTATAACCACGGCCATCTCCCCCTCGTAGTCCACCTGCTGGCTGGAGGGGGGATAGAAGATCTGGCCGCCGGCTGGCAGGACGGCGGAAGGCGGCTTGAGAAAGAGTATGGGCTCCTCCGGAAGAGGCATCTTCAGCTCCTGGGCATGCTGGACGTAATTCAGGCCCACGCAGACTATCTTGCTGGGCTGGCAGGGTGGCAGGAGGGTCACATCCTCTGTCGGGAGCACCTCGCCGCCGGAGATTATGCCGTGATCGGAGCTGTACCATCCCCCTCGGGCTATGCCGTTATGCAGAAATCTGACAATCATCTTTCGTGTCCGCCTCCTAAAAAAACTCCTATTTTCCATTGCTTCTCTTCATCCCCGGCAGGGGCCTTTCTCTCCCGTAGGCCCTCTCCTGTATCTCCCAAACTCGCTCTCCAGCAGCCTGTCGGCAGTTATCACCGGCCCCTCCAGGCAGACCCTGGTTCCATCAGGGTCCAGGCAGCAGGAGCCGCATATGCCCGCAGCGCATTTAAAGTAGCGGTTGATGCAGGCCTGGGTCTTGGTCGCATGCTCCCTGGTTCTGGAGATCACATCCCACATCATCATCTCCGGGCCGCAGAGGTAGATCTGATCATAATCGAATAGAGAGAACTCCTTGAGGCCGGCAGATGCCCTTCCTGCTATCCCGTATGATCCGTCGTCGGTGGTGATTATGACCTCGCCCAGAGCCTCGAATCTCTCCTGAAAGATGATATCCTCTTTAGAGCGAAATCCAAGCAGAGAGGTGACGGCAAGGCCTGATGCCCGGGCCCTTTCTCCAAGAAAGGCCAAGGGTGCCGATCCCACTCCGCCCCCTATGAGCAGGATTTTGTCTCCCTTAAGGGTAAAGCCGTTTCCCAAAGGCCCCCTCAGGCCTACGCTGCTGCCTGCACCCATCTCAAAGAGAGCCTCGGTGGCCTGGCCCACAGACTGGACGGTTATGCAGTCCGGGCCGGAGAAGCTCATGGGAATCTCGTCCACCCCTCTGATCCAGAGCATGAGATACTGGCCTGGCCTGGGGCTCAGATCCCTGTCCAGGCGGAAGGTGCGGATAAGCCTGGCCTCGGATCGCACCTCCTCTATAATGCTGTTGATGGGCCTCAATGCTGCCTCCTCCAGGCCAGACCACAGAGATCTTCCAGGGTCATTGATTTTCTCTCCAGATAATTTTGCAGGCCAAGAGCGATCTTCTCAAAGATGCCGTATCCCTCCTGCAGTGCCGTTCCCACCTGGACCGCCTTCGCTCCGGCCATGATCATCTCCACCGCATCCTCCCAGGAGGAGATGCCGCCCACCCCTATTACCGGTATCTCCAACTGAGAGGCCAGATCATAGACAGAGCGCACAGCCACCGGCTTGATGGCAGGGCCGGAGAGCCCTCCAAAGCGGTTTCCCAGGATGGGATAGCCGGTCTCGATGTCTATGGCCATGGCCTTTAATGTGTTGATGGCCACCACTGCGCTGGCGCCTGCTCTCTGGGCGGCCAGGCCCAGCTCCAGGATGTCGGCGGTGNNTTGACCCATACCGGCACGTCCGCTGCGGCCTTGACTGCGCCGGTGACCGATTCCACCATATCGGGATAACGGCCCAGCTCCGAGCCGTATTTCTCGGCATGGGGGCAGGAGAGGTTGAGTTCGAAGGCATCGGCCTGGAGAGCGCGGGCGATCTGGGCGAACTCGGCGGGGGAGGAGCCGAAGATGCTGGCTATGACCGGCACCCCGGAGGATCGTCCGGCATCGATCTCCTCCTGAAAATGGCGGTAGGAGGGATTGGGCAGGCCCATGGCATTGAGCAGGCCGCCCTGCATGGCCACGATGCAGGGGCCGGGATGGCCCTCCCGAGGGGTGGAGCCCACCGACTTGGTGACCACGCCCCCCGCTCCGGCCCTGGCTGCCCGGCAGAGTGAGGCTCCCGTGGTCCCCAGAATGCCTGCTGCCAAAAGGACGGGATTGGCCAGGTCCAGCCCACCGGCATGAATGGAAAGGGATGGCATGCCTGGGTGATTGCTCCAGGCAGGATAAAAGGCTTATCAGTGAGCGTTTGATGAAACAGAAAATGCCTGCCACCGCATCAGGTGACAGGTAAAGGATGCTTTACAAAGGATCTTGCCTGAAAGGCGTAAGGGATCAGCCTTTGATCAATCCCTCGCCGGAGAAGACCTGCCTGGCCTCATCCAGGGTCATATCCTCAGGAGGGACAATGATATCGGAGGAGATGATCTCGGCGGGGTCCATCGCCTCACCTTTCTCCTGGATCATGGAGATGATCTTGGCCAGATCCTTGCGGAACTCCTTCTCTCTTCCCTTTGAGACGTGCTCCACTATCTGGTTGTCGATCTTGTTGAGGCTGTCTATATGCCGGTCGTCAAGCTTGAACTGGCCGATGCCCAGGATTCTAACAATCATCTATTTCAGCTCCTTGATCTCTATATTCATCTCTGCTTTCATTCTGGCTAGCTCATCATCGACGCTGCTCTTGGCCTTGGCCTGGGCTATCTCCCGGCCCAGTTCATCGCCTCCGGTGTAATCGGTGAGCGTCCCGGACTCGAGGAGGTCGTCCAGTGCGGCGGAGCGGGCTTTCATATTCTCCGTCTTCTCCTCTGCTTTCTGCACCGCCATGCCCACGTCGGCCATCTCTTCGCTGATGCCCGTTACAGACTCGGTGATCCTTACCTGAGCCTCTGCAGCGGAGTACTGGGCCTTTATGGACTCCTTTCGGGTTCGGAAGCTCTCCACCTTGGTGGCCAGGCGGCTCTCGGCTGTCACCAGCTTCTGCTGCTGCTCGGTCAGATCGGCTATCTGCTGGTCAAGATGCTCGGCCTGACCCTGAAGGGCAGCCTTGTTCTCCAGGGCTTTTTTGGCCAGATCCTCTCTACCCGCCTGCAGGGCGTCTCTTGCCTGAGAGTCCAGCTTGTCCAGGTTCATCTGCAGCTTGGCCTTTTGCATCTCCATCCTCTTCTTGGAGGTGGTTACCTCAGCCACGCCCCTCTTGACATCCTGCAGCAGTTTGAGCTGCTTTTCATAGGACAGGTCCAGGGTCTCACGGGGATCTTCCATCCGGCCCATGATCTTTTCCATCTTTGCCTGCACCACTGTGCTCATGCGATCTAAAAAACCCATATTAAACTCCCCTAATTACCAATGGATAGTGCGCCTGTATGCCTGGCGCAATGGTTTTTCATCTTATGGATTCGGCACTATTTATAGTCTTGCGGATTTCCATTCCTGAGCGGCCAGCTCAATGCCCTCCCGCTCAGATTCATTGGCACTCTCTCCCTAAGCGCTTGCATGCTAGTGGGTGTGCCTATCCAGTTAACTGCAGGATTTATCCGCCAATTCCTAGCATTTGCCGATGATCTGAGCCAGATTATCGCGTTGCCTGCAGCATTTTTATGATAATAATAGTAATATATTTGATTCTCCTTTCAAATGACTGTCGATAATAGCTGAGGGGAGAGCAGAGCATCGGCTAAATTCTCCGGAAGGGCGAGATTGAAGGCCGGCTACATTAACACTTCCGATCCTGACCATGGATTTGTTGTTATAGATGACGAATATCCAGGAAATTTCAGCATTAGCAGGGGCTACAGAGTATATCCGAGATTCAGTGTTCCCCATATGTCCATATCAAGCCGAGGTCTTGTCTACTCGCAGGAATGCAGCATCCTCAAGTACATCATCACTCTGACCAATGACGGCAACAGACCATTAGGTCCGATCTTTGTCAGAACCTCATTTCCTTCTGGAACCAGTTTCCTCAATTCCTCTATCAGCCCATTTGAGCTCACGCCCAGATATGCCAATTGGTCCATTTCGTATCTTAGCGTTGGGGAATCTTTCAATATCAACCTGGGTCTAGAGATCACAAAGAGAAAGGACAGCTATTCAAGCAGCTCCAGGGCGATCACAGTTTATCCGGTGATAAGAACATATGAGATAGATGGTAAAGTATTCCAGACAAGTTCTGACAGGAGGCTCAGCGCCAGCAATTCCTCATTGCTTGATGTGAACTGGAGTCGGTGCGGCCAGCAAATTCTATCGGCCACCTATTCAGCTAGCTCCGATTCAAAGAATCCCAAGATCATCAACTATCGGCTGATGGTTGAGAACCTTGGCGATGATAATCTGAGAGCGAATATTACCGTGAGGCTTCCCGATGCCATGAGATTTATCAACTCTACCTCCTCGTATGAAAAGCTAGCTGAAGATTCATTCTTCTGGACAATAGATAAATTGAATGCGGGAAAGAAAAGATCCATAAGCTTCATGGCTAAAGCGGAAGATAACGGATTTTATCTGAGCAATGCCAGCGTCACAGCGATATCTCTTGATGACGGCAGGGAAATGGCATCTTCCCAGGTAATCGCTCCGGTGATGGTAGGCAAGACCGTCTATAGCATAACCCCTACGGCCTGGCAGGACTGGTGTCCGTGTGATGAAAACCTTCTCGGAAAATTATCCTGGAATGAGACTTCGGCAAAGAGCGGTGACGATCTGGGATGTGTGTGTGATTAAATGAGGGAAGATAATGCAGTGAAAAATCAAAGTGGATCCCTTGCTGCATCTGTATGCGCCTTAAAAATGCATTAAATTAATTCATAAATCCCGAGATATTCAAAATTATTCTGGGCAATAAAGGAGAAAAACGGCCCAGGGAGGGACAAGGGCCTTTCACTCCTTCCGCCATTGGTTGTCGATGGAAGAGCCCCCACTCCTCTACTCGACTGCCGCTATATTTACGGCATTTAACGTTATACGACACAAGTCGAATATAAACCTTTGCCTCAAACCTCAGATCTGAGCACGGTCAGCTTCACCTTGCCATAAAGGACCTCTTGGATGGAGCAGCCGAAATAATGACGCGGATTTAATAAACCGAACCATTTGTGGACATCTATTCCCAATCTGGAACTCTAAGTGTGCCTTCCGAGAATAGAGAGCACCATGTCATAGCAGCAAAGTTTTCGGGATTTGCCGTAGATCTCAATTTGACCGCATTCCTCCTTAATCTTACTGGCATTGAGCTCCTGTTTTGGCCAGGCAGCGGTAATGGCAGGAACCTTCACTATGGATTCGTAACTCCATATCAGTCTTTCGTTGAATAGATCTGCAACTAGAAAAACTCCTCCAGATTCATCAGTAACACAAACACTGAGTTTTGATCTCAGAAATTGACAGCAGACATTTTTCCCCCGCCGCTATTGAGCAATTGACCGCCACTGACCAGGCAGCTTTTCAATCAATAAACTTGCCTGACCTTTTTGCTATCTCTCTGAAGATCCCGTATGGATTTTTATCTGAATTTTTTGTTATATATTATAAAATTAAGTTGCACTTGTGCCTGCCAGCATCACCGACAATCTCAGTTCTGCCCAAGAATGAGGTAATAGATCTCTACCTAAAATTCCGATCTTAGTTACGACATAAGGATGGGTTTATATACCATGAAAAAGTTCTATCTGCCCTTATTTTTAAATGAATACCCCGCA